>JASFHG010000313.1:0-5135 GCA_050123355.1 Planctomycetia bacterium | reverse complement strand
CTCTCAGGACGGGAATTACGATCGATGCTTTTCGATAGCTCTTCTCCAACCCAACCACTTTGAGTATCGTTTCGGCCGTGGCTCGATGCGGCGGTGCTTCTTTCACCGCGATAGGCTCCAACTCCACTGCCGTTTCTGAATTATCATGCAAGGAACTGTTGCGCTGGATCTCGGGAGAAAGTGTATCGACCGAAGGAGTGCCTGAGGGGATCGGAGTATCGATAACGACATGGGGACCTGCTGGTTGCTTATGGGTCTTCTCGATCATGTAGCGTCTTTCTCTTCTTGATTCCGGTAATTCGGATACGCGATCCGGATCGGGCATCGAAGGCGGTCCAAGCGGTTGAGTGATTCCCGGCACCGGGAGCGGTTCCGTGGCGACTCCATTCTCGTCGACGACTTCACCATTGTCGTAAGACGACACGAGCGGCACTTCCAGCGACTCGCGTGCGTCGAGCCTTTGTAATTCTTCCGGCTTGACAAACGACACATGCGTATCGTTGATTGTCATCGAGCCCTGGTCGACATAGCGTTGCTTGCCTTCCTGGTCTTTGGAAGCGGAATCAGAGGCTTGCCCCTGCTTCGATTTATCGGAGTGATTGATGGTAGATCTATTCATGACGTAAGGCCTCTACCGGATGCATGAAGGCAGCCCGCAAGGCGGGCGCGATGCTCGCCAAGATGGCAATCAAAAGTGTTCCACCCACGACCTGGACGATCATCATCGGATCGACGATGGTCGGGATGCGATAAAAGTAATAAACAGACGGGTCAAATATCGGCTGACCACGAAGGTAGCTGAGGTAGTCGGCCACCTTATTGATGTTGTAAACCAAGGCAAGCCCCAAACCGACGCCCACTCCGGAACCCACCACACCGAGCAACACACCATAGTTCAAAAAGATACCCATGATGCCGATTCGCGACGCACCGAGCGATTTGAGGATCCCGATATCGCGGGTCTTCTCGATAACGATCATCAGGAAGATGGCCAAAATTCCAAAACCGGCGACCGCGATGATCAAGAAGAGCAAGAGATTGAGAATCGCTCGCTCGACCTCGACCGCTTGAAGCAACGCACCTTGGAGATCCATCCACGTCATCACCGAGAAGAAACGCGGGTCAAAATTTTGTCGCAACAAATTCCGAACCGCAACGGCATCGACGCCCGGCTTCAGCTTGATCTGGATCTGGTTCACACGACCGCGAGTCGGATCGACCGGATCGATCATTCCGCGGAGTTGTTGAATACGGTCGAGCGGAACGAAGACCAATTGTGAATCGTACTCGCTCATTTTGCTCTCGTAGAGATCGACGACCGTAAACGAATCGGTCATGCCCTCCGGCGGTTGACCGGTCGTGGGAACGGTCAAATTCACATCGTCCCCCGGCACGGCGGCAAACCAGTCGCGACCTTCATGGTCACGGGCACTGATAAGGCCCATTCCGATAATGATGCCGGCTCGTTGCTTCTTTTCCGGATCGTAAACATTCTGCTGGTTGCCGTCACGTTGGTCAAACGGATTGGGACCAAAACCGTTATGGCCTTGGGCGAACGGATCGGCAGTCATTGCCGTATTGGAATTATTGGAAGACCGAAGAATTTCAGGGGTTGGAGCGTCGGAAACGATGGCCGCTCCTGGAGGAGATGCCGTGTTTCCGGGATTGGTATAGTTGGGGTGAGGGACAGTATTGGGCGGGCCGATGGTTCTCACTTCCGGAGTTGCGTTCGATGAAGTCGACATGCCTGACTGATTGAGCTGCTGAGAAAACTTTTCGCATCGAGCCCAATTACGACGATATTTCCAGCCCGACTCGCCTAACTGTTTCCGCGGCACATACGGCTCACCCTCCTTGAGCTGGTGGTCGCGGTAATCGTAACCCTTTTCGAGCAGTTGAAAACTCGGTTTCTCACGATGCTCAGGATGCTGGAGATATTTGGAAAAATCGCTCACCAGCGGATAGGTCTCCATGTCGATCCCGATCACCTGCACCGGCCGCGACATCCATTCGCCACGTTTGTTTTTGAAGTAGAGCATCGACGGCACTGTCACGGTCGGCGTCATCGCCTCGATCTTATCGCCGGCAATCTTGCGGATCTGCTCCATCCTCGCCTCAGGGTCCTTGAACCCGCCAAAATCGCGAGAATCGATCACGATGTCCGACAAAATGCCGTGCAGTCGGCCTTGCATCTCGGTGGTAAAGCCTGACATGACGCTGTTGACCACAATGAGCGTCGCAACACCGAGGGCCACGCTGATAACCGACGCCAGCGCGATGTACCTGGTCCGTAGGTATCGCCAGCAAAGAAGATATTTATACATGAGTTTAGGATTCCTTTCCTAAGATATCATAATGTTTTATAAGCTTGCGGCCGCTGAAACGACTCTGGCTTTCTCGGCAACCCGCGATGTTTGTTTAATACTTCCCTTCAATCCCGTTTTTCTTTCGTTCTGCCTGGATCTCCTCGGCATGCTTTTTCATGTAGTCCAGCAACTTGGTGAAGACCTCGAGCGATTTCTGATTCTTCTGCTCCCAAGCGGATTGATCGATAAACTTTATTTTGGGATAGGCCTTGGCCAGGTTCGGGACCGTGCTCTCGGCCTGCTGGACTTTTTCGATAATCTGCACCGCCTTGTCGAGGTCGCCGAAAGCGTGACCGTTGATGTACGTCCCGGCCAGTTGACTAAACGCACCGAACCCCATCTGGAGCTCGAACGTCGGGTCACCCAAGGCGGGCGACTCGCTCGGCTGAACCACCTCCAAAAACAACAAGGCCCGATGTTTGGCCGATTGGAACCAATAAAAAGCGTCGTCTTTCAACCCCATGTCGTATAGCCGGATCGAGGCGACAAACATCGTCTCGGCGCGAAGCTCTGACCAGGATCGTGACATCTCCGAGATCGTGTTGAGCACGACCTTGGGATCCTTCGAGGCAAGGCCGATGGTATACTTCCCGACATTCACGATCGGCCCCTCGGAGTTGTACCAAGGCGTCACATGGATCGGCATGGGCGGGGCTTGTTTAATCGCCGACAATCGGGTCGTGTAATCTTCCCCCTGCGGTATCGGGGCTGTCGCAGGAGCCTGACGGACCACGTTTTCACCTTGCAGAGTCGGTGCCGCATCGCTCGGACACACCAAGAACAAAACCAGACACAGAAAACCCAAAGCGATTACAAAATGTCGGTGGTAGGTTGTTGCCATTTTATCTTCCATGCTTCAATGGTCTGTCGAATTTGAATGCCTATCCGAAAACCGGGACTGGCCCCCTTTTTTCAGGTGCCTGTCCCTGTTGTCGGATAGGCAGTTAATGCGGTCCGATCGGTTTACTCCACCTCGGGACGTAACAGCGGGAACAAAATGATCTCGCGGATCGTCTGTGTGTTGGTCAGGAGCATCACGAGCCGATCAATGCCGACCCCCAGCCCTCCGGCCGGCGGCATGCCGTGACGCAACGCACGGATGAAATCGCGGTCCATCTTCGCCATCGAATCCTCTTCCGCTTGTCCTGCCAACTGATTCGTAAACAGCTCTTCCTGCAGGTCCGGATCGTTCAACTCGGTATATGCATTGGCCAGCTCCATCCCCTTGACGAACAACTCGAATCGCTCGGCGATCGCCGGGTCATCCTTCTTCCGCTTCGTTAACGGGCAGATGCTTGCCGGATAGTCATAAACAAAAATCGGGCCGGTCAGAGCGTCTTCGACCTTCTCCTCGAACAGTTCGTTCTTAATGACGTCGATATGCTTGCCGGCGGTCTCGAAACCAATCTTGTCGGCCAGGGCGATGATACCTGCCTCGTCGGTCGGCTCGAGGCCTGTGTGCTCGGTGAACAGTTCGTTGTAGGTCTTTCGCTCAAACGGCGGCGTAAAGTCGATCGTCGAATCGCCCCATGGCAATGTCAACTCTTGGCCGGTTGCATGAATCGCGTCGACGATGATCCGCTCGGTCAGGTCCATCATCGAACGATAGTCGCCGTAGGCCTGATACACCTCGAGCATCGTGAACTCGGGGTTGTGACTCGCGTCGATCCCCTCGTTGCGATACACGCGACCCAGCTCGAACACCCGCTCGATCCCGCCGACCAACAGCCGCTTCAAGTGCAACTCCAACGCGATCCGCATGTAAAGGTCGATGTCCAACGCGTTGTGGTGGGTGACAAACGGCCGCGCGGCCGCACCACCGGCAATCGCATGCAACGTCGGCCCTTCGACCTCGACGAACCGATCGGCCGCCAACGTGTTGCGGACCGATTGCACGATCTTCGTCCGTCGCAAGGAACGCTCCAAAACGCCCTCGGTATGGATCAAGTCGAGGTACCGCATCCGATAACGCAGCTCCGGATCGGTCAGCCCTTTATGCTTCGCTGGAGGTGTCTCGATCGACTTGGTCAGGAAATGGACCTGCTCGGCAAAAATAGTCAACTCGCCGGTCTTGGTCCGACGCAACTCGCCATCAATACCGATGATGTCACCCAAGTCGAGGCACTGGCAAAGTTCCCAGTTCTCCTCACCAATTTGATTCTTTCCGATAAAGAGCTGGATCTGACCGGTCCAATCGCGGATGTCGATGAAAATCAACTTCCCCTTCTTGCGTCGCAAAATAATCCGGCCTGCCGCACGTACCTTGGGTCCTTCCTGCTGCGGCTGCTGCCCTTCCTCCTCGGCAGGCGTAACTACAATTTCGTTCTCGCGAGCACGGATATCCTCGATCGGCGAGTGGTCGTCAAACCGGCTCCCCCACGGATCGATCCCCAGCTCAATCAGTTTTTGCATCTTCTCACGACGTGCCGCCTCGAGTGCCGCACCGCCGGTTGGTTCCTTCGTCATGGTGACTTTCTTTGTTTTTTACTGAAATGGTCTTTAAAAATATGTCTGCGCAGAAAGGGCCCTGTTTTAAAGAGTGGAAGCTAACAGTTCTGCCCGTTGAGGTCAACGGCAAAAGACCCACGGTGGGGGAAATAAACCACTTGATAGGTGGCGGTTAGTCGACTTCCCCTTGAACGGTAAGCACGACTCGACGTCCGGATGCCCGTCGCCGATGCTCCCAGAGGAAGATCCCCTGCCAGGTCCCCAGGCCGAGGGTTCCGGAGCTGATCGGAATTGTCAGCGAGGCGTCTGTCAGCGACGTTT
>JASFHG010000312.1:0-5137 GCA_050123355.1 Planctomycetia bacterium | reverse complement strand
ACGCCAACAAAAAATTCTCCGACTATTCCTCGCACATCAATTATTTACTCTCGGTGAAAAAGATCGTGCTATCGAAATTTGCGAAATCGTCACCAAAAATCATCCCCATGACCTAACGTCCCATTGTGATCTCTTTTCATTTGCCTTAGATGCGGGCAAACCGGAGATCATGGACAAAACACTAAATAAAATCGGGCAAATTGATCCACAAGGACCTTATTGGAACTATCTGAATGCGCAACGAATAACCTATCCATTAATGGATAAAAAAACCCTTTCCCATGAGGATCACGAAACGATTGAAACGGCGATCGACTATCTTCGAAATGCCGAACTATCCCGACCGAACTGGGGCAAATCCGCGCTCTTGTTGTCCAAACTTTACGACAAAATCGAAAAACCGCAAGCCGCTATTTCCAGCCTCATCAAAGCGGTCGATGCAGGCGAACGCGAGCCGGCCGCTTTGGCTCGCCTTGTTGGCTACTACTTGACCGAAAATCGACCACTCAAAGCCCAAGAGATCATGACGATCATCCGTAGCGATACGAAATATGCTCTGAGTCCAGATGGGCTTGTCGCCATGGCAAAGATGAAACTCCAGCAAGGGGACCGACAAGGTGCCATGCAAGAATTGGAAAAAGCTGTTGACATATTGCGAAAAGCAGCCGAGAACAGCCAAGACGCCACCACTTATATCAAGCTCTCCAATATGCTTCAAAGAGCTGCTATCGTCGCCAAGCAACTTCAAAAACCGGAACTCGTGAAAAGCTATGCCAAAGAAGCCGAAACGATGATTATCAAGGCTTCCGAAGTAGATCCAAGCGACTATCGCCCTTGGCTCATTCAGGCTGTGTATCACAAAGCAAAGGGTGAAAACAGCAAAGTTGAGGAGATGATCGCTCAGATCAAAAAAAATGCTCCGAAAGAAGAACTTCAAATCTCATTGGCCAAATGTTACGCAACTTTGAAGCGACCGGTAGAAGCAGAACTAGCCTGTGAAAAAGCCTTGAAAGACGCAAACGAAAAAAATGGCATCGCCATACAAATTGCCGGCTTTTATCTACAAAGCGAACAGGACAAACGTTCGGATCATGCCAAAGCGGAAATCACCCTTCGAAAAATTCTCGATGGTAAACTGCCTGTCAACAAAAAGAATCTTCCTTGGGCAAGGCGACAATTGGCATTATTGCTTTTCCCACGAAAATCTCAAAAGGATCGACAAGAAGCCATGCGTTTGATTGACGCCAACCTCGAAAAAGATCCGAAATCTCTCCCAGACTTGCGGCTCAAGGCACGTGGCTTGGCTGCTAATGGAACGCGAAAAGGAAAACGAGAAGGAATTAAAATTCTTGAAGAGCTTATTAAACGTCCTCGACCGGCAAGCGTGGATCAGTATCAACTTGCGAAACTTTACTGGGCAGCCGGCAGTTGGAACCGTGCGGGCGAACAGATGCGAACCCTGCTGAGTACCGCGTCTCCAGACCCCAATTGGTATAAGTTTTATATCCGATGCCTTATCGATCAAAAAGAATTTTCCTCGGCACAAGACAATCTTAAAAAGCTCAAAGAAATCGTGCCAAATGAATTTGTTACGACGAATTTGGAAGCACGCATTTACGCAGGACTAAATCAGCCTGATCGGGCCATCGCTATCTTGAAAGATTTTCTCAAGAATCCCAAATCGGTGCCGGACAATGAGCTAGCCAGACTCGCATTGGTTGCCAGAGTTGCCGAGAGTCTTGCAAATCGTGCCCCACAAAAAACGAAAGAAGAACAAAAAGTTCATCAGCAATACCTCGACCTTGCAGAAAAAAACTATCGCGAACTCGCCAAAAAATTCAGCAAGTACGAAATGGAACTTGCAAGTTTTCTCGGACGAACCGGGAGACGTGACGAAGCAATTGGAATGGCAGAAAAATCGTGGCGCAGAAATAGCCCTAAGACCATTTCTTCGATAACCATCCGTTTGCTCAACACCGGAACCACACCTCCAAAACAGATCGAACGCGTCGAAAAAATTCTCAATGATGCGAAAGAGCATTTCGGCGACAATATCGACTTAAAACTCGGACTGGCCGAGCTTCGTTCGATACAAAAGAAATATGGTGAAGCTGACAAGCTCTATGAACAAGTGCTTAAAGAAGATCCGGAAAACCTGGTCGCTTTGAACAATATGGCGATTTTCTATGCTTTGCGAAAAATGAAGCTCAAGGAAGCCTTGAATGCCATCAACAAGGCAATTGAGCTGGCAGGACCGTTGCCGACCCTGCTTGATACGCGTTCCACGGTGTATTATGCCTTAGGGCAATATCCCAAAGCGCTGGACGATATCGACACGGCAATACAAGACGAAAAGAGCGCCGTGAGGCTCTTCCATCAGGCCCGGATCCAGATGGCCGCCAAAGACAAGCAAGGAGCACAAAAATCGTTCAACGAGGCATTGAAACTTGGCCTTCGTGCTGAACAGCTCCAACCGCTTGAGCGATCCGCCTATCGTACATTACGTGAATCGCTTAAAAAATAGTCCACACTAAACTCCTGGGCATTATCCATCAAAATCGGCCATGAGCGATTCTTATAACGACAATATGGAAAAAAACGCTCCGCCGCTTGAAGAAGAAATCGATCTATCCGGTCAGCAGCTTAGCGATTTCAAACTTCTCAAGCGGCTTGGTCAAGGAGCGATGGCGGTTGTTTATCTTGCCCGTCAGGTATCACTCGATCGATTGGTGGCCTTTAAGGTACTCCGCCGAAGTCTGGCTGAAGACGAAAAATATATCGAGCGATTTCGCCAAGAAGCCAAAGCGGCCGCGGCATTGGTCCATGCCAACATCGCCCAAGTTTACGAAGTTGGCTCTATCGAAGGCACCAACTTCATCGCACAAGAGTATATCGAGGGCCGCAATCTTCGCGATTGGATCCAAAGTCATCCCCGCCCCAAAGTGGTCCACGCGTTGGGCATCCTCACTCAACTGGCCAAAGCCCTGACCAAAGCGGCCGAGTTGGAAATTATCCATCGCGACATTAAGCCGGAAAACATCCTGCTGGCCCGGGGAGGCGAAATTAAGGTCGTCGACTTCGGCCTGGCCCGACTCCCCCAACGGCCCGAGGGGGTTGAGTTGACGCAGATCGGCATCACGCTCGGCACACCGCTTTACATGAGTCCGGAGCAGATCGAAGGCAGACCGCTCGATCCTCGCAGCGACATTTACTCGCTCGGCATCACGGCCTACCACCTTTTGGCCGGTTGCCCACCGTTTGAAGGAAAAACGTCGCTCAGTGTCGCGGTCGCCCATCTCAAAGACGAGCCAAAACCACTCGGCGAAGTCCGGCCGGAAATACCAAACGAGCTTTGTCGGATCGTCCACAAAATGATCGCCAAAGACCCGGACCGTCGCTACATCACTCCGCATCAACTCCTCCGCGACCTTCGCCGGCTTCAGATCTCGGAATTTTCGGATCAGTGGTCCGAAGAAATCCCCGGCTGGGAACCGACCGAGAGCCAATATGATCTGTCCAATGCTGCATACGCCATGACCCAACGGCTCCAAACCTTAATGGATTATGTCGAGCCTAAAAAATCAAAACGCCGACAAATCCCCTGGCCCATTTATGCGATCGCTCTTTTCCTCATCGGCGGCCTATCTGCATGGCTCTTTGCGGGCAGGCCCTCGCTGCTCTATCGTGACGCCAACAACCCGGGCCAAACTCCTCGCCTCGATTCGGCCGCGGAACAGATGCTTCACGCATCACGAATCGATACGATCGGTGCATGGCAAGCGGTCATCAATTATTACCCCAAAGCTACCAACTACACTCGATACGCCAAGCAACAGCTCGCCCGCCTCCACTATCGCCGACGCAATTATGATGAAGCGCTAAAACTCTTCCATGAACTGGCGGTCGCCGATCCAAACGATCATTCACTCCAGGCGTACGGCCGAGCCGGCGAAGCAATCATCCTCACACGACAGGACCGTCAAGAAGAAGCCGATCTGGCGATCGAGCTGGTCACGCCCATGCTTGGTGATCTACGGGACGACGAACTGAAAACCGACATCTACGAGATTCTCCACCGCCGCGCATCACAGCAATAATCGGCTTCTATAGTGTTTTTCAGGTCTCGCACACAAAATGTGCGTCTGCCGCTTCTTAGTGCACAGCTCAACCCCTCGGCAACCTCGCCCACCCCTAAAGTGCCCTAAAAACCGTCTCGATAAAAATATCTCAAAATGGCACACCGTTTGCACTCCCTCGTCAGAATCACGCTTCATATAAATATCTATAAAAAGGAAACGATGGTGATGCAAAACGATTCCAAACCATGCCTGCTGGAAGTCCATAATCTGACCAAACGATTCCGGCAGGGAAACACCACGATCAACGCCCTGAAAGACTTCTCGTTCCAGGTCCGGCAGGGTGAGTTTGTCGCCGTGATGGGAGCCAGCGGCTCGGGCAAAAGCACGCTTCTGCACGTCATCGCCGGATTGACTCGACCGGATGAAGGAGAAGTAACGATCGACGGCCAAAAGCTATCGACCATGTCCGAACACCAACGGACCCTCTTCCGTCGACGTCATATCGGTCTGGTATTCCAAGCATTCAACCTCATCCCCACCCTGACAGCGCAAGATAATATTCTCTTGCCCATGTTGGCAGACGGGCGTGGAGGAAATATCCATCAACAAGTCCACACGCTTTTGGAACAACTCGGGCTGAGTCAGCGCCGCTATCATCGGCCGGATGCTCTCAGCGGTGGCGAGCAACAACGAGTAGCGATCGCTCGTGCCATGATCTCCGAACCATCGATCATCTTGGCCGACGAACCGACCGGTAGCCTCGACTCGGTCACAGGCCAAAATATCTGCCGTGTCTTACAAGAGCTATGTAAACAACACGGTCGTACAATCGTGGTCGTCACACACGAACCGGCTGTCGCGATTTGGGCCGAGCGAATCGTCGTGATGAAAGACGGCCAGATGCTGACCGAATTTCCCACCGAACAATTCGCCGACCTCCATCATTTGGCAGCTCACTACCAAGACATCGTCGCACCGGCAACGGTGTAAGTACCGCCCCTCTTTATCGAGTCTCAGATATCTAAAGTTACAAATTTGGTAAGTGTTTATGCATTGGT
>JASFHG010000311.1:0-5137 GCA_050123355.1 Planctomycetia bacterium | reverse complement strand
GCCGCACGATTCAGTGCGTCCTGAAGGTCCGAGTAGGCGGACACCCAATCGAGACCGTCTTGGTTTGTGGCCGCCGAGTCGGCATCGACGAACAGTGTGATCGAGAGCATCTGCCGGTTTTCGAGCGGTTCCAGTCGTAGCGGTCGACGGCGAGGATGAGAGGATTTCTTGACAGAATCTGGCCCAAAAACACCTAAAATCTTACGCAGAAGCATTTTAGATCGTCTTTCTCGTTTTTATGCCCTTGTGTAAATGAACGCAGCCGCTCTGCGCCTATTTTATAAGAAAGAGGCCCGAACCGCATGGCTTTGTCTCGTCAAATTTTGAAAAAAACAGCCAAATTGGGGCGTGATGACGAGTAAATAGGGAGTATTTCAGCCTTAAAGAGCGAAAAATTTTTTCACGGGCAGGTAAGTAGATGACCTTATGCCCCCCCGAAAGGACTGCCGCAAGAGATTGTCGTACCGACTAAAGCTAAAACGGCCTAAAGTGCTTGGGAGCCCGCTATTTGCGGGGTAGGGAGTTGACCTGAATCGCTCGGGGATTTAGAGTAAAGGTTTACCAGGTAACGTGATCGTGCAGAATTGTCTTTCTGTTTGAAGGGCTACCCCTGCAGGGTGCTTGCCGCCAATTTTTTTCTACCAAAGAGAGGCACCTTCCGGAACGGTGCCTGTGGTGTGACTACCGCTAACCAAACACAGAACCAAAAGTTCACGACCATCGTGACTAAATAATAAATGCTGTCGAAACGTGTTATTCCTTGCCTCGACGTGAACGAAGGTCGCGTGGTGAAGGGGACCAATTTTTTGAACCTCCGCGACGCGGGCGATCCCGTCGAGGTGGCCAAGCGATACGAGGCCGAAGGGGCCGACGAGCTGGTCTTCCTCGATATCACGGCGAGCCACGAGGGACGCGACATCATCCTCGACGTTGTACGACGGACGGCCGAAGTGATCTTCATGCCGCTTACCGTCGGTGGCGGGATACGGACGATCGACGACATCCGCGCACTGCTGAACGCAGGCAGCGACAAGGTGTCGATCAACTCGGCCGCGTGCCGGGACCCCGAGTTCGTGCGCGAGGCGGCCCGACGGTTCGGCAGCCAGTGTATCGTCGTCAACATCGACCCGAAACGGGTCATGCGTGACGGTCGCGAGTTTTGGGAAGTGCACATCAACGGCGGACGCATCGGGACCGGCCTTGAAGCGGTTGCTTGGGCCCAAGAGGTCGAGCGACTCGGGGCGGGCGAGATCGTGCTCACCTCGATGGACGCCGACGGGACGAAGGACGGCTACGATATCGAGATCACGCGTGCCGTGGCCGATGCCGTGCGGATACCCGTGGTTGCCAGCGGTGGGGCGGGCCATCCCGACCACCTGGCCGACGCGATCCTGCTCGGCCATGCCGAAGCCGCCCTGGCGGCAAGCATTTTTCACTACGGAGAATTTACCATCGCCGAGACAAAACAAATCATGCACAACCGTGGCGTCCCGGTAAGAATGTAAAACGAGGAACTTTTTTATGTCCATTTCATCGATTGTTTCTTCGTCACCAGGAAGTGGTGCTGGGTCCGGGATGACCAAACTCTCGGCCGAGGGGGATAAAGAACGATTTCTGAAGAAGGATAAGGCCTTCGAGATCGACCGACTCTTTCGCGCGTTGGTGAAGCTCGAGGGGAGCGACCTTCACTTGAAGGTGGGCCAACCGCCTTTCGTCCGCGTGGCCGGTTCGCTTCGGCCGCTGACTCGCGGCCCGTTGAGCGACGAAGAAATGGTACGCATGGTCTTCCCGATGTTCAACGAGCGGACGCGGCACATCTTCGACGAGGACGGCGGCTGCGACTTCGCCCATGTGGTACAGGTTGACGGTAAGACGTGGCGATTTCGTGTGAACGTACTGACCCAAATGGACCACGTCGGACTGGTCGCACGGCGAGTGAATAACTGGATCCCCGACTTCAAGACGCTCTTCTTGCCCGACGGGTTGGAGAGCCTCTGCACGTTCCACCAGGGCATGATCCTGCTGGCCGGCGTGACCGGGTCCGGTAAGACGACCACGATCGCCTCGATGCTCAACTGGATCAACCAAAACTATCCCAAACACATCCTGACGTTGGAAGACCCGATCGAATTTACGTTCTCCGAGGAGAAAAGCCTGATCAACCAGCGCGAGATCGGCATGGACGTAAAAGACTTCATGACCGGTATGAAGCACGCCGTGCGTGAAGACCCGGACGTCATGCTCGTGGGCGAAATGCGTGACCGCGAAACGTTCGAGACGGCGATCCAGGCGGCCGAGACGGGCCACTTGGTCTTCGGGACGATCCACGCGTCGACCAGCCCGAGTACGATCGGCCGTATCCTCGACCTCTTCCCGCAGGAAATGCACGCGGCGATCCGCAGCGCGTTGGCGTTCAACATGAAGGCGATCATCGCCCAGAAACTGCTCCCCTCGATTAAAGAAGGGGTCGCACGGGTGCCGACGGTCGAGATCATGCGATTCAACCCGACGGTCCGAAAATTGGTCCTCGAAGGACATGATGAAAAGTTGCCGGACGCGATTCGGCTCGGTGCCGAAGAAGGGATGCAGGACTTTACGATGAGCCTGAAGGGGCTGGTCGAAGGAGACCTGATCGATCGAGCCACCGCCTTCGAAGTCGCCACCAACCCGGACGCACTCAAGATGGCACTCAAGGGCATCTCGGTCAGCGACTCCGGCATGCTTTAGTAGACACAGAATTTCATGCAAAACGTTTAGCCGTCGGACAACGTCCGACGTGTTTCAATATTGGGATACACGACGAACGATGTTCGTCGGCTAAACGGCATACAGAAAACCAATTTTACAAAACACGGAACACTGAAAATAAAATGCTTCGACAATTTGGATTTATTGCTCTGATATTCGCGGTGGTTGCCTGTACTGCCGGCCCGGCCTTTGCGCAGCTTGTGGCTGATCCTTTGGAAGCCCAAAAATTGGGGAACCAGATAGGCGGTGGCGGCAAGGTCGGCGGGAATAACCGAAACCAAAACAACCAGCCTGCGAATAATGCCAACACCCAGCCCGCGAATAATAATCAGGCGGAGACGAAGTCGACGTTCGAACGTGGCACCGGTAATTATCTCAACTGGATCAAGGTCTTTGCCAGTTGGCTTGTCTTTCTGCTGTGGGTTCACTCGACCAACTGGGTGAGTATCGACTGCGTGGAGCTCAAGCTGCAGTATGTTCGATGGAATCCGATCATCTTCGGAACGTTCCTCGGTTTTTATGTCTTGTCGTGGCTCCTGCCATGGTTCTGGCTCGGTTTCCCGCTTCTGTTGATCGCCTATATCGCACCGCTGGCGACGTACATCGTCTACCGCAACCAGCAGGTGGGCGACAGTCAAAAGGTGATGACGAAAACCCACCTCCGTTATTGGTTCGCCACGCGGATTATCAATCGGTTGGGTGGCAAGATGGAGGTCGAGAAGAAAGAAGCATGGGAGAAAGCCGATATCGAGCTGTTTGCTGTCGGCGGTATCGACGAGCGAGAGGATCGTGTCCGTCTGCTCTCCGCGCGTCAATCACCGGTCTTCAACGAAACGCAAGGCCTTATCGCCGAGACACTTGCCCGCCGGTCGATGGCGATCATGCTCGATTATTCGCAGGAGACGGTCGATCTGCGATATTTGATCGATGGCGTTTGGCACAACGACGAGCCCCAGCCGCGCGAGATGCTCGACCCGGTCCTCGAGACGTTGAAGGTGCTCTGTGGTCTGAAGCCGGAAGAGCGGCGTGCTCGACAAAAAGGCATCTTTTCGGTGAAATACGAAAAGACGAATTACGACGTAACCTTTACCTCGCAGGGGACCAGCAAGGGGGAACGGGTTCTCGTCCAGTTTGAAAGTCATAATGTCAGCTTCGAGTCGATCGAAGAGACCGGCATGCGGCCGCAGACGCAAGAGAAGATCATCAACATCCTCAACGGCGAAAACGGGATGGTGATCGTCTCGGCGATGCCCTCCTCCGGCCTGCGAACGACGACCAACCTCCTGCTGAAGAAGACCGACCGCTTCACCCGCGAGTTCATGGCCGTCGAGGACGAAAAACGTCCTTACGAAAAAATCGAAAACGTGCCGGTCATGGCCTATCAGACGGGCGACAACATCGAACAAGGCAAAGGCGTGCATCAGGTCATCGTCCGTGCCTTCCGCATGGTGCCGAGCGTCTTCGTGATGCGGGATCTGGTCGATGGCGAGTGTGTCCGGCTGCTTGCGGAACAGGCGTCCGACGAGATGGTCGTGCTCAGTACCATGCGAGCAAAGGATTGCGCCGAGGCGCTCTTGCGAGTCCTCGCGTTGGAAACGCCGGCGAAACCGTTTGCCAAGGCGATCAAGGCCGTCTTGAACCAGCGTCTGGTCCGCAAGCTTTGCGACGAATGTAAAGAAGCCTATGCCCCGACCCCGCAGGTGCTCCAGCAGTTGGGCATCCCGGGCGGTCGCGTCGAGGCGTTTTATCGCCCGCCGCAGGAACCGGAAAAGATCTGCCCGAAGTGTAACGGCGTCGGTTATTATGGCCGAACGGCGGTCTTCGAGTTGATGCTGATCAACGACGACATCCGCAAGCTCCTGGCCGAAGGGGCCAAGACCGACCAGATCCGTCAAGCGGCCCGAAAGGCCGGTATGCAGAACCTCCAAGCCGAAGGAATCATTTTGGTCGCGAAGGGAATCACCTCGCTCCCCGAGCTGATGCGAATTATGAAACAGTAGTTAATAGAGGACAGATGTAGGTCAGGGTTTACCCTGACGAAGTAAAACTTATTTACTGAACCCCCAACACCGAAAACTGAAAAAATGATCGTTATATTACCCGTTATTTTGCTTGTGATTTTGTTCGCGATTGTAGCCTGCCTTTTTACGGAAGGGATGTGGGGGAACGCGATCCAGTTCATCAATGTAGTGACGGCCGCCTTGCTGGCGACCACGTTCTTCGAGCCGGCTTCCAATCTGATCGAAGGGTGGTCCGATACGGTCAAGTCGTATACCTACTTGATAGACTTCCTGATGATTTGGCTGATTTTCTCCGTGTTTTTGATCATTTTCCGGTTGTTTACCGATAAGATTTCGAGGGTGAAGGTGCGGTTCCTGAAGATTGCCGA
>JASFHG010000310.1:0-5137 GCA_050123355.1 Planctomycetia bacterium | reverse complement strand
ATAATCGTTGTAGCCATCGACGATCAAGGTATATTGCCCCGTCTCGGTCATTTCAATCGGGCCACGTTCATCATAATTGACACCATCGAACACGGGAGTGCCACTTGGCGCGATCAAAGTCCAATCGAGATAAGAACTCGAACCGGACAAGGGATCGAAGAAAAGGACCTCACCCATCGTCGAATCAAAGGTATAGGTATTATACTCACCCGCAGTCGAGATCGTGCCGCTTACCGCAGTGCCGACATTGATGCCTACTGCCGGTGCCGGAGTAATATCGTTGATCTGGAACCCGAAGGTGCCCGTATCGTCAGGATAATAACCTCTTACGGTCAACGTGTACGTGCCGGTCTCGGTCAAAACCGCAGGTCCTCGATCCCGAGCCGAAACATTGAAAATGGAAGTACCGGTGGGCGATTCCAACGTCCACCAGAAATTGGAACTCGAACCGACCTGCCAGTCGAAATAGAGCTCTTGTCCGGCCACCGCATCGAACAGATACTCCTCGATCTCACCGCCGACATCAATTGCACCGCCAATTACGTCGCCGATGTTGATGGTCGTTGTCGGATCGGCGATTCCTTGTGGGTTGAAATTACCGGGCGCCAGATCGAAACAATCGGTCGCTACACGACAACCGCAACGCCAGTCGGCCGCATCGGCATAGCAATAAACCGCGTCGTCGCACGAATCGACCACCCACAAATCACCTGTCGAAGTGTCGATGGCGATGCCGGTTGGCGAAGAATTTGCACAGCCTAATCTCCAACTCCCCAGATAGGATCCCGACATGCTATAAACGTAGACGCTTGCGTTCCACCAGTTGTTGTTGGTGACCCATATCGTTTCACCATCCGTCGTCATTCCGGTTGGGTTCATATTGCAGCAAACCAGCGAAAAACTGGAATCGGCACAATGCAAACCGTTGAGGAAATTGGCTCCGTCTTCATAATGGTAAACTCGATTCAGCAGTCCGCTGACGATCCAAATATCATTTCCATCGGTTGCGATCCCGTCGGCCAAAAGTGAACAAGGTGCCCACCAAGTCCCTTCCAGATTCCCGTCGGAATCGTAAACATCGACCCGACCCGTAAGATCGACAACCCATGCCCGGTCACCCGTCGGGCTGGAGGCGATACCGCGTGGCAAGCCGCACAAAAGAGGATCCTGATCCAGCAGGTTCACGTTTTCGTCATAGCTGAACACACTTTGCGCACACTGGTCGACGACGAGGAACTTGGGACCCATCGAAAGAGTGAACGAACCGCTGTCCGATCCGCCATCGTCGTCGGTCAACGTCACCGTGACCGTATAGGTATCCGCAACGGAGTACATATGCGAAGCGACGATCGTTCCGGTAGTCAGCACGCCTGCCGAACCTTGTGTGACGGTGACCGTTACGGTCTCGGTCGGACTTCCGTCACCCCAATTGACCGTGGCCGTGAACGTTTCTTCCGTTCCGGCCGCCACGTTCGTAAAACCGGGATCAGTAAACGTGCCTACCGGTAGCGTGAACACTTCGCCGACCGAAACACTCTGACCGCTCAGCGTAGTCAGCGTAGGTACAACGTTGGCCACCACGGCCGTCGAGCTACCGGTATCGCTCAAGCTCTCTGCATCGGTGATCTCGACACTGATCGCATACGTTCCATTATCCGCGTAAACATGATCACCAGTTATGGTTCCGGCACCATTTTCAAACATGACAACGCCCGAGGTGGTCGAGCCATCTCCCCAATCGATCGTTGCCGTATGTGGGCCAGGATCACTCGCATCGGTAAAGGTAGCGACCAGCCCGAGACTATCACCTTCGTTACCGCTCAGTTCGGTGACATCGGTGATCACCGGAGCAACGTTCGCTGCAACCGTGACCATGAAGCTCGCTGTGCCTATGCCCGAATCGTCATCTTCAACCGTGACCGTGACCGTATAAACTCCCCCCTGACCGTAGATATGCTGACCATGGACCGTACCGGTCGTCAAAACACCCACTCCGCCTTGCACTACGATAATCGTTCCCGGCTCCGGTGTGGAGCTATCGCCCCAGTCGATCGTCGCGGTAAACGTCTCTTCCGTACCGGCCGTCGGGAATGTGAAGCCCGGATCGGTAAACGTCGCCACGTTGAGATCGAGCAACACATCAACACCAACCTGTTGATCGGCGGCCGCGACAACCGTCGGCGCAACGTTGCCGATCTGTGCCGAGCCGTTCCAGGTGGTCGTCGCTCCGCTATTGTCACTCAAGACAATCTGGACCGCATACGTGCCGTTATCGGCGTAGACATGCTCGGCCTCGATCGTTCCCTGACCGTCGTTGGTCGTCACCTGGGCTGCGGAGCTGGTACCGTCACCCCAATAAATCGTCGCCGTATGCGTGTCCGCCAGGCCGGTGTCGGTAAAGGTACCGGCAATTTGGAACGTTCCGCCTTCGAGCGAAGGGAGGCTGCTCATGCCGGTGATAACCGGCGCCGCATTTTGAACCGAAACGGTAAACGTATCCGAGTGTGTGCCACCGTCGTCATCCGTCACGAACACGGTAACCGTATAATCACCTCGTCCGAGATAAAGATGCTCACCCGCTACGATACCGCCGGTAGCTACCCCGGCGCTACCCTGAGTCACAGTAACCGTCGCCGGCTGTGGTCCGGCACCATCACCCCAATCGATCGTAGCCGTAAAGGTCTCTTCCGTTCCGGCCGTCGTAAACGTGAAACCCGGATCGGTAAACGTCGCGGCATCGAGTGTCAACGTATCGCCTTCCTCGATCGTTTGATCGGCGGCCGCGACGACCGTCGGCGCGACGTTGTCGATTACTGCCGAGCCATTCCACATGGTCGTCGCTCCGCTATCATCGCTCAACACGATCTGGACCGCGTACGTACCGTTATCCGCGTAGATATGTTCAGCCGCGATCATCCCCTGACCGGCGTTGGTCGTTACTTGGGCTACAGAGCTAGTGCCATCACCCCAGTCGATCGTTGCCGTATGCGTGTCCGCCAGTCCCGTGTCGGTAAAGGTACCGGCAAGTTGAAGGGTGTTACCTTCGAGCGAAGAGAGATTGTTCACGCCGGTGATAACCGGCGCCACGTTTTGAACCGAAACGGTAAACGTATCCGAGTGTGTGCCACCGTCGTCATCCGTCACGACCACGGTAACCGTATAATCACCTCGTCCGAGATAAAGATGCTCACCTGCTACGATACCGCCGGTCGCTACCCCGGCGCTACCTTGTGACACGGTAACCGTCGCCGGCTGTGGTCCGGCACCGTCACCCCAATCGATCGTCGCCGTAAAGGTCTCTTCCGTTCCGGCCGTCGTAAACGTGAAACCCGGATCGGTAAACGTCGCGGCATCGAGTGCCAACGTATCGCCTTCCTCGATCGTTTGATCGGCCGCTGCAACGACCGTCGGTGTGACGTTGTCGATTACTGCCGAACCGTTCCACGTAGTCGTAGCACCGCTGTTGTCACTCAACTCGATCTGGACCGCATACGTGCCGTTATCGGCGTAAACATGTTCAGCCGCGATCGTTCCTTGACCGGCGTTAGTCGTCACCTGGGCTGCAGAGCTGGTGCCGTCGCCCCAGTAAATGGTCGCTGTGTGCGTATCCGACTCACCTGCATCGGTAAAGGTACCGGTAAGCTGAAGTGTACTGCCTTCGAGCGAGGCAAGGCTGTTCACGCCGGTAATGACCGGTGCCACGTTTGCGACCGAAACGGTAAACGTATCCGAGTGCGTCCCGCCGTCATCGTCCGTCACGACGACCGTGACGGTATAAGTACCTTCATCGAGATAAACATGCGCGCCTGCTACAACACCGCTGGTTGCTACGCCCACGCTCCCCTGAGTCACGGTAACCGTTCCCGGCTCTGCTCCCGCACCGTCACCCCAATCGATCGTGGCCGTAAAGGTCTCTTCTGTTCCAGCCGTCGCCGAAGTAAAGCCGGGGTCGGTAAACGTCGCCACATCGAGTGTCAACGTATCGCCTTCGTTGATCGTCTGGTCGACCGCGGCAACAACCGTCGGCGCGACGTTGCTGATCACCGCATTGGTCTGCCCGGTCACTGAATCGCCTGCCGTATCGACAAGCGTAACCTGAACCAGATAAGTTCCGTTGTCGGCATAAACATGGCTTGCGGCGATCGTCCCGGCCCCGCTTTCAAAAGTGACGACGCCGGAGCTCGTCGAGC
Source organism: Planctomycetia bacterium (assembly GCA_050123355.1). GTDB lineage: Bacteria > Planctomycetota > Planctomycetia > Pirellulales > Thermoguttaceae > JASFHG01. The sequence continues at coordinate 947 of JASFHG010000310.1, read as the reverse complement.
CATCACCCCAATCGATCACCGCCGTATGCAAGCCGGGATCATCCGGATCGGTAAATGTCGCCAAAAGATCAACATTTTCGTTTTCATCACCGGCCGACACATCGATGCCGGTGATTACCGGAGCCGAATTGACCGCATGGACCGTAAAGTTCGCTGTCGTGGTACCGCCATCATCGTCGCTGACCGTAATGGTAACGACATAGTCACCCACCAGATTGAAAACATGCTGACCATGGACCGTACCGGTGGTCAAGATACCGACTCCGCCTTGGGTAACGTTGACGGTCGCCGGTTCCGTCGGGCTGCCATCTCCCCAATTGATCGTTGCGGTAAACGTTTCCGACGTACCGGCCGTCGCCGAGGTGAAACCAGGGTCGGTAAATGTCGCCACATTAAGATCGAAGAGCGTTCCGAAAGCAACTTGCTGATCGGGGACGGGCGTCACGCTTGGTGCGATGTTGCCGATCGCCGCTTGGGCCTGTCCGCTGACCGAGCCGCCCGCCGCGTCGAGGAGCGTCACTTGTATTGCATAAACTCCATTATCGGCGTACGTATGTGTTGCTTCGATCGTGCCACCGCCGGTACCGGGGGTTACCACCGCCGGTGTCACGCTACCATCGCCCCAGTCGACCATTGCCGTATAACTATCGAGATAGCCCGGATCGCTGTACGTCGCACTGAGCGTAACCTCTTGACCCTCATTGCCCGTCAGATTGGAAACCGGATCCAAAACGGGCGGCGTATTTACCGTAAAGGTCAAAATCGCATCGGCCCCATTGCCCAGCGGATTGCCAGCCAGGTCGTGGATCGCCAGCGCCGGATCGTCGCCTTGGATCGTAAATTGATAAAGACCGTCCAAAAGGGGCGTCGACCCCAAATCGATCGTGATAACCGCCTCGAAAGTGATCGGATCGTAGGTGATCGAATCGATCGAGATCACCACGTCG
>JASFHG010000309.1:0-5145 GCA_050123355.1 Planctomycetia bacterium | reverse complement strand
CAGCGTTTTTTAACGCGGGGACAAGCCCCGCCGCTAACCAATGCAAGCTAAAATGGTAACTTTAAATACTTGAGACTCTATAGCGGTCGAACTTGTTCGACGTTTTTAAAAAATAAGGAAGACTCTTGATTACCAAAATTACCGGCAAGCTGCTTTGTGTACGTGACGATGTGTTGACGTTGGAGGTGGGCGCGTTTGAATATGAGGTTGCCATCCCCGAATTTACCCGCCGCCAACTTCAGGCCGATACGGGCAAGACGATCAGCCTGCATACGATCGATTATCTCGAAGGCAACCCGATGCAAGGCCGCCTGACACCGCGGTTGATCGGTTTTCTCACCGAGGTGGAGCGAGAGTTTTTCGAGCTGTTTTGTTCGGTCGATGGCGTTGGGGTTAAGAAGGCGCTTCGAGCGATGGTTCGACCGGTCAAAGAGGTGGCACAGGCGATCGAGGATCAGGACACGAAGGCGCTCTCGACCCTGCCCGGCATTGGCCCGGCAACTGCCGATCGGATCGTCGCGAAGTTGCGTCGCAAGGTACCGAAGTTTGCGTTGCTGGTAGCTCGGAAAGAAGTCGAGGGGATCATGGAGCCGGATGTCGTTTCCGAAACGTTCGACGTGCTCCGAACGCTCGGTCACTCGGAGTCGGACGCTCGTCGCCTTTTGGACACTGCTTTGGAATCGAAGAAACGATTCAAGGACGTGGAGTCGTTATTGCACGCGATCTATCAACAGGTAAACCAATAAAAACGAAGCGGAAAAATCATATTATTTGGCACGCGATTTGCTGAGGTTTATTTGCAGCGTTTTGGTGGTTTTGTTATCTTAAAAATCAAAGAATTTCTAAAGAAAACGGGTGCACCCGGATCGCGGATAGGGTAGAATTTCTTAGTAGCTTATCCGTTGCTTTTCGTGATACTTTTACCGGATTAGGTCGAGCCCCCGTTTTTGGGGTCGGCATGAAAAACTAGGTCCGTATGGCTGAAACAGAGTAAGCTACCGCAGACAATCTGCCGATATAATTGGACGGATTGGAAGAATCCGTCTTGCACTGGATGAAACTTTTTCCTAAGTATGGGGAAAAGGATAAGGAGTAAGAAAAAACCTCTCGCTCGTTTTTCCGACGGAGGTGCCAACAATTTAGCGTGGGCCGGGATCACCAACGGCCTGTACGTTCAGTACGCCAGGTCCCCGCTCGTCTCGCAGCGACGCATTCGGTCGCAATCGGCGAGAGGTTTTTTCTTGCTTCTTATCCTGGCAAGTCTTCGTCGCTTTAGACACGAGTAAATGTTTCACTCGTCGTGTTATCTTCTTGGAACGAAGGTGTTATTGGAGGAGCACCTTTTTTCTCTCGAGAGAAGAGTTCTTCGCAAAGCTCGATCAATTGCGATTTACGCGATTGTAGGTCTGGCGTTTTCGAGGCCGCGACAAACCAGTCCGGTTCGATGAACAAACGAGCCGCCGGCACGACATTCAGAGCTTGGCTTATGCTTTTGAGGAGCCGTTTTTGTCGCCACTTCAATCCATGCGCACGACAAAGCTCGTCAAAAAGCGAGTCCCAATTATATTGGGTGGGAAATCGTTCGGATCCGGGAAGTGAAGTTTTCAAAATACGTATCCTTTTGAGGGAATTAACGTTCCAGCAACCGTTTTGCCGTATTGGCGACGGATTCGTTTGCATTGTGAGTGGCCCATTGAATCCCTTCGTGAGCTCGGTCTGTCGGAATTTGGGCAAGCAATTCGAGAGTGTTCATTTGGATCACACTGTCTTTTACGTTCACCAGTTCCAATAATTCGTCTTCGACCTCATCGGCCACGCCGAGCACCTCCACGATAGACAGTGCTCGGGCACGCGAGCTGCGGAGTTTGCTTTTGAGTTCTTTTTTCAAAAGCGGGATGGTATTGTCGTCGAGTTCGTAGACCAATTTCCCCATCGACCTGCGAGGTTCTTCGTCGAGCATGTCATAGGACAAGAGATAGCGATCAAAGCAATATTCGTCGTACGTTTCTCGAATCGCTTCCCGAACCACTTCGTAAGGCGAATTTTTCAATTTGAAGACGCGATTGTGTGCCTCGATGATTCCTCGGTTTCGTATGGTTCTGATGATGTTGGCTTGAACCACCGGGTCGTAATCATCGAGCGTTCCTAAAAGAATCGCATTGACATGGGTGCCCGTAAATTCGGAAATTGCCTTGGCGGCCTGGCGACGGGCTTCCACTTTCCCATACTGCAGGAAGTAGCAAACCACCTGATAACGTCGGTCTCTGGTGATTTTGGTGCCCAGGAGATAGTCGAGCAGGATAACTTGGTCTTCTTCGGAGCGGTCGTCGACTACCGAATCAAGGTTATCAATCCACGAAATCGAATCGATCTGACGAAGATTTTTTTCGATGATTTTGTTTTTCTTCCGACGCAGCATGGAAATGAGCGAGGTCATAAATTCCTCGTCGGAGTGATTTGCCGCGACGGCAAGCAACGATTTCAGCGGTTTTGGCTCGGTATAGCTGGACAGCAAAAGCCGCGTGATGTTGGGCTCCTCGGTTTTGGCCAGGAGGTTCATCATATACGGGAATATGGGGTGCCGTGGGTTTTCCAGGATTTTCTGGAACATCGGCTCGGTGGCTTCCGCCAAGAGCAACAGACCTTGCAAAGGTTCGGTGCGGCGGTGCTTGATGCCGAAACTGGTTACCCCGGTCCGAAGTACCTCGAGAACCTGTTCACGATTCCGTTGTATTTTTTGCCATTGCCGATCGGACTCTTTTTCCTCTTTGCTTTTCTTGCGATAGGCAAGCCAATCGTGACTCAGCGTTTGAAGCAACTCTGAAAAAGTCTCGTGGATCAGATCTTCGTGGGGGCAATGCTTTTCATATAGGGCGTTCAGCAGTGTCGAGATGATACTGTATTCGTGGAACCATTTGATCACACAGCAACCATTTATGCAGACTTGCCGATTTTCTCCAAGCAGAGCGTCTCGCAAGGATTTGGGCGAAAGGTATCCTCTTTTCCGTATCACTTCACGATAAGGATCGTCGAGCTCGTGAAAGTGTTGCAGAATCAAGTCGTGGCCGACAGAGCTGCGCTTTTCGATGATCGCCAAAATGGCTTCGTCGTGAATCGCTTTTACCGACGAATTCATCGATTCAACGAGCAAAGCCAGCGCAGCATCGTTCTGCGATTCTTGCAAGGTCCAAAAAGTTTTTGCTAATCCGGAATTTACCACGTGGAAATGATCCTGGTGTGGGGTTCAAAGGGCGTTGAGTATGTATTTTAGTGAACCGTTTTTATGAAAGGGTGCGTTGGCAAGTATGCAAAGCTCACTGTTACCGTTGGTGGGTGACCAAATGGTCGTGGCTATCTACATGGTTTCCCCCAGGTTTTTCGTGTGCCGAGAAAAACTAATATCGCCATAATTAAAGGATAGGACACGACTTGAGGAAAGCGGACCGTTCTTCGAGAGTAGGCCGTTTGTTTATGACTCACGCGTAAGAAAATCGGTACATCCGCTACAAACCGACAGATTGAGAGGGGGCCGGTTCGCGAGCCGGTCGATCTTTGCCGATTATAAGGCGATTGGATTACTGTGGCGTGCCGGAGGGGGTAGGCTAATGGGCCGCATGTTGGCGATAAAGACGGCTCATCCGCGATGCGTGGCCGGCGATGATCCGACGGAGTTCCGGAGGTCCGATCACTTCGGCCCGATCGCCATAGCCGAGAATCCACCACGCGATTTCGTTCAGGCCAGAGACCGTTGCACGAAAAGTCAGGTCGCCGTTGTTGGTGAACTCGGTGATCTGCGTCTTGTGCCAGACGACCTCCGACACGTTTTTCGCAACCAGTTTATCAAACCGGATCACCACTTCATGATCGGGACCGCGTTCGGGGATCAGGTGCCATGCATTGCCGAGGAATCGTTCCACCGAGAAATTACGTGGCACTTCAAACGTGTCGTTGAGCAACTCCAATCTTTGGATCCGCCCGACGTTGAAGGTTCTTACTTCTCGATGGATGGAAGATCGTCCGATGACATACCAACTTCGGCGACTGAAAAGTAAATGATAAGGGCTCAAACGTGTTTGGATTTGCCCTTCCCCTTCCATGGCTGCTTCGTAGACAATCCGGACGGCGTGTTTTGTCGCGGACGCGTTGACCAGCTCGTCGTAGATGCTTTGGTGGTCATCGAGAGGGTTAACCGGCGGCATGTGGATTTGGATAGCCCCGGCCGATTGCTGGACCTGCTCGCGAAGCTTGGCCGGTAGCGAGTTTTCCAACTTCATGACGGCACTTCTCGCTTCCGAAAGGAACGGAAGGGGGTGACGACCGCCGATTTCGTGACAGAGCGTGATCAGTGCAAGGGCTTCACTCGAAGTAAAGCTGGTGGGGGGCAACAGACGTGGCCCGAGCATCTGGTAGCAGCGTTGTTCTTCGTCGTATAAGAGAGGCAGCCCGGCGTTACGTAAGAGATCCAGATCGCGAAAGATGGTTCGCCGAGACACGCCGCATGCCTCGGCGAGAGATTCGGCATCATAGCCTCTTCCAGCCGCCTGTAGTAGACGCAGGAGTTGAAGAAGACGTTCGATTTGCTTGGTTTTCATCGTTCGCTCTCGACTCGCTTACGCTTTTCCAACCCTGATTTTCCTTGATCGGCTCTTCATAGTTGACCAATTTCACTTCCGACGTTGATTTAACGTCAGATTGCTGGACCTTGGCAGCGACCAGCTTCAGTTTGGAGTCGCTCGACGTCGGCGTCCATTGTGCCGGAGCTTCGGAGGTCTTGGCCCTACGAGCATTGGCGAAAAGGTTCCAGCCGTGGGCATTACTCACACCGTGTTCCGGAGTGGGTGCCGGCAGGATTTCGGGCGCCGCTCGTCGCGGCACATTCTCCAAGGGTTCAGCCCTTTGAGGCGTTCCTTCGATCGGCATCCCGTTTTCGTCCATTGGCAGCACGGTCGGATGCTGGTTGTACGGGCCGCGGCTGAACACCTTCGGGCGGGTGAAGCCGTAGTCGAGGTACAAGCCTGCATCACGCTCTCGAGCACGTTGACGAGCGTCAAAGTACGCCTTGCCGGGCCAGGGCCCTTCTGCCAGGTAGATGCTATTATACTCCAAGAGCGATTTTTTATGGAAGTGGACGTCCATAATTGACAG
>JASFHG010000308.1:0-5166 GCA_050123355.1 Planctomycetia bacterium | reverse complement strand
CCCCGAGGAAAAGCTACTCCGTGTAGTAATCGACCACAAAAACGTCTTCCGAATGGGGCCGCAGCACGTCACCAAACGCCTTATGGGCCGGATGGGGCAGGTACGCGTCGCGGTCCGCCTCGTTGGCAAACGTGAGGAAAAAGCAATGCGTGAATCCCTTCGACTTCCCTTCCGGGCTGATGTCGGTCCCCCATTCAAAATCGGCAATCTGGGGAATCTTTTCCGGTAAGGCAGAAAACGCGTCAACCACCTTCTGGATATCCTCCTGGCTGGTCCCCTCCTTGAACTTGAACAGGACCACATGACGCAACTTTTTGCCCTCCGGCCCCTTCGATTCCGGTGGAAGTGGCCTCTGACCGCATCCGGCTATCGTCATGAGAAACGCTCCCGTGGTAATGGCCAAAATCAACGAAGTGATCAACGTCTGTTTCATCGTTTTTCTCCAAGTTAGGTGGGTAAGGGGGGAAGTTTTTAAAGTTACAGGACTCCAACATCAGTACCAAGCCGGAATTGGGACGTCAGTCCCTATTCCGGATCCGAAATAGGGCACGCTTCGCGGCCCAATTTCGGCTTGAGATAGAAAATTTGGTTCAACCTGAGACTCTATAAAGCATCAGACATTCTACCCCAAATCAAGAAAAGAACAAACCACCTCAAAACCCATAATCGGGCCCCTATAAATGCGTTTAGCCCAGGTCTTTCAACCTGGGCTAAACTTAAGGCCTGAGGGCCTTTCAACGGTGTCGTGCTTGGTTATATTCTCACTTTGTCTCTTCCCGTGTTACCGGCCCATCTCGATGGCGGCCCCGACGATGCGTCCGATTCCGACGGCCATCTCCGCTTCAGGAGATCGATAGCCATAGTAGTAGCCGTACGGAGGATAGTAGGCCGGAGGTGTCGCGTAGACTCGAACGACCGGCGGGCGACGATAAACCACGACGGGCGGTCGCGGGGGACGACGGTGGTGGCTGAAATGTCCGGGATGGCCGTGGTGGCCGTGATGGCCGTGATGCTTGCTCATATGCGGTTTGCCATGATGTTTGCCATGGCCCTTATGACCTTTGGCCATGGTGGCACTGCTAAGTCCAAGTGCTAAGACGACGGCGAGTACGATTGCGAAGCGTTTCATGATTGTGTCTCCTTTTTTTAGGTTTGGGAGGTTGCGGGATTTTTTGGTCGGTGCTGCTGCACCAGTTTTTGTAATTTGTTTTGCTTTTTGGTACCACCAAAATGCTTTGAAGCGGCTCATCGTTCCGCCTCAATAGGATCATGGTAAAAGCGGCCCCCAAACCGACACCGCCGGACAAGAAAAATCAAAATTTTTTGAAATGCCCAAGAAAGAGGCAGAAACCCCTTCAATAGAGGGGGGGACGCTATGCCCGGTGGCTGCGGTGGATCAGATATTCCAGCAGGGCCTTGTCGAACTGCATGCTGGTGTCGATCGGGACGTAGTCGATGGACGCCTGGTGGCATTCGCTCTTATAGAAGTCGCGGAAGGCCTCCAGCTCCTTGATATAGTCGTGGCGGAATGCCGACGCGTCGAGGGTCGTCCGGTCGAGGGCCTCGGGCTCTTCCAGCTCCACCATGCCATGGAACGGGAACCGGACCTCGGCCTCGTCCAAGATATGGAACAGGATCACGTCGTGGCCGGCATGTTTCAGGCGGTGCAACGACTTGAGGATCGGCTCCGGGTCGGCCAAGAGATCGGAGAAGACCATGACGAGGCTCGCGTGTCGCATCATCGCGGCCGTTTGGACCAGTGCCTCGGCGATGTTCGTGTTGCCTGTCGGGCGGAGCTTGGCCAGCAGACTCAATAGATTGCCCAGGTGGCTCCGCTTCGTCTTCGGCGGGAGGCAGTCGCGGATCTTCTCGTCGAACGTGATCAGCCCGACGGGGTCCTGCTGATGGATCATCAAATAGCCCAACGCGGCGGCCAGACAGATCGAGTAGTCGAACTTCGTCAGCTCCTGTCGATAGGTGTAGCCCATCGAGCGGCTCAGGTCCATCACCAACCAGCCGGTAATGTTCGTCTCGGCCTCGAACTTTTTGACATAATACTTATCGGTCTTCGCATAGACCAACCAATCGATATCCTTCGGGTCGTCGCCGATCGTATATTTCCGATGCTCGCTGAACTCGACCGAAAAACCCTGAAACGGGCTGGCATGCAAGCCGTGCAAAAACCCCTTCACAATAAACTGAGCGCGTAAATCAAGCCGAGCAATCTGCTGCACCACTTCCGGCTTCAAATACTTCTCAACACTCGACATCTTTTAAGTGGTGCTCACGCACCAATGAAAGGGTGATAGTTGCGATTGGGACGGTGCGGAAGCACCTGACTGAAAAAACGCTGACGTTTCCGTTGGTTTGTTAAGTGAGGGGGAATGATTTCAAAATAGTACGGAAACACTTATTCCCAAAATCACCAAGCCGAAATTGGGCCGCGAAGCGTGCCCTATTTTGGTTCCCCCTTCATTACAAAAGCGACGAGCAAGCTCGACGGCTAAAAAATTTCGTGCGTCTCGTGTATTTCGTGGTTGTATTCCACACTCTACGCATTCTCATACTTCGGGATCACCGGCGGCGGGGTCTCGCGGACGAGGCGTTCGACGATATCGTCGGTCGTGAACCCTTCGGCCTGGGCTTGGAAGTTGGTCCCGATACGGTGCCGCAAGACGGGCACGGTCACACGTTGGATGTCCTCGATCGCGACCGAGAATCGGCCGTCCATCGCGGCGATCGCCTTGCCGCCTTGGATCAGGAACTGGCCGGCACGCGGCCCGGCTCCCCAGTCGACCATCTGCTTGACATAATCGGGGGCCGACGCGTCTCGCGGTCGGGTCGACCGGACCAATTTGGCCACGTATTGCACGATATAGGGGCTCACGGCAACCGAACCGACCAGCTTCTGGAGGTTGAGGATCGCCTTGCCTGAGAGGACCTTACGCACCTCCGGCGTTTCGCCGCGTGTGGTGGCGGTCAAAATCTGTTCTTCTTCCTCCGCGCTCGGATAGTCGACCTTCACGTTGAACATGAACCGGTCGAGCTGGGCTTCCGGCAACGGGTAGGTCCCTTCCTGCTCGATCGGGTTTTGGGTCGCGATCGTGAAGAACGGCTCGGGCAGCGGATAGGTCTCTTGTCCGACGGTCACTTCGCGTTCTTGCATCGCTTGCAGCAAGGCCGCTTGGGTCTTCGGCGGCGTACGGTTGATTTCGTCCGCCAGCAGGATGTTCGTGAAAATCGGCCCTTCGACAAACCGGAAGTTACGCCGGCCCTTCTCGTCCTCTTCCAGCACGTTCGTACCGGTTATGTCCGACGGCATCAGGTCGGGCGTAAACTGGATCCGCTTGAACCGGATGTCGAGGATCTGGGCGAGCGTGCTGACCATCAGCGTCTTCGCCAAGCCCGGCACACCGACCAACAGGCAGTGTCCACGGGTAAAGATCGCGGCAAAGATCTGCTCGATCACGTCGTCTTGCCCGACGATCACTTTTTGCAATTCTTCTTGCATCAGACGGCGATGCTGGCTAAATTCTTGTAAGACATCGCCTAAGCTTCGGGGATTTTTAGCCAAGATGCTCTCTCCTTGTCGCAAGGGTATGGAATGACGACCCTTTTATACCAATTCTCCTTTGAAATTGCACGCCTTTTCAAGAGGGGAAACCGAGGAAAGGGGCTTCGCAGGAAAATCGTTTGACCTATAATTGATTTCAACCCGGTTAGAACAGCTCCCTTTTTATGGGCAAGCGTACTAACCTCCTAATTGTACGATGGTTATGCACAACATGTCGACCAATTCGAGTAAATTCCCCAGACGCCCCATACCGGCAATCGGACTTATCCTGACGATTGCACTATCTGGGCTGTTTACAACAACTGTACGGGCAGACGTCAAGCCGGACGACGTCAAACGGGCCATCGAACGCGGCATCGGATATCTCAAGAGCAAACAACTGCCCAACGGCTCGTGGAAACCGTTCGGGCTGCGAGATCGCGGCGGCATGACCTCGCTGTGCACGCTTGCGATGCTCGAATCGGGCGTGCCGGTCGAAGACCCCAGCGTTAAGCGAGCGTTGAACTGGCTCCGGTCCCAATCGAAGGATGTCGAGTCGACCTACGCCGTCTCGCTTATGACGATGGTGCTGGCCAAGGCCGACCCGAAACGGAATCTGCTGCTGATCCAGAAAAATGTCAACCGGCTGCAAACCACCCAGCGGCCGAACGGCTCGTGGGCCTATCCGGTCGGAGGCGGCGACCCGTCGAACAGCCAGTTCGCCCTGCTCGCCTTGCATGCCGCCGAACAGGCCGGGGCGAAGGTCGATGACCGAGTCTGGAAGAAAGCGAAACTCTACTGGGAAAGCATCCAAAACGCCAACGGTTCCTGGGGCTACGGCACGAGATCTCCCGGCACCGGGAGCATGACCTGTGCGGGCATCGCCTCGATGGTCATCGTCAACGATGCCATCCGCGGCCAAAACGCCAAAGTCAACGGTACACGGATCCAATGCTGTCTGCGCACGGACGAAACGGACAACCCCATCGACCGCGGCCTGAAGTGGCTCGGAAAAAACTTCACCGTACGAAACAATCCGGGCAAGTCGCGCAGCTACTGGGGACTCTATTATCTCTATGGTCTTGAACGTGTCGGGCGAATGACCGCCCACCGATTCATCGGGCAACACGACTGGTATCGCGAAGGGGCCGATTATCTGGTCAACCGCGGCGTCCTGCCGACCGACTATTGGACCGGGAGAAAAGGGGTCGAGCAGAGCAACCGACTCCTCTCGACCAGCTTCGCGCTGCTGTTCCTCTCCAAGGGACGGCGACCGGTCTTGATCGCGAAGGCCGAACATGGCGACCCTCAAAGTTGGGACGTTCACAAAAGCGACGTCGGCAACCTGACCCGATTTGTCGAAAAACAATGGAAGCGAGAGATGACCTGGCAGGTGATCGACGTGAAAGCGGCCACGATCGACGACCTGGTCGAGACGCCCGTCCTTTACTTCTCCGGCAAGAACAGCCCGCTGCCCTCCAATCCGGACGAACGAAAAGCGTTGGCCACGAAACTGCGCGGCTATCTCGATCGGGGTGGGTTCCTCTTCGCCGAAGGATACTGTCGAGGGTCGAAGTTCGACACCGGCTTCCGACAACTGGTTAAAGAGATCT
>JASFHG010000307.1:0-5190 GCA_050123355.1 Planctomycetia bacterium | reverse complement strand
AAACTTGTCCCGAAGCGGCTGTGTTTTTTGTCAAGGGGGTTTTAGACATTTTGGGGGCTCCAGGGGGTGTGGTTTTTTAACATGGTGTTCAAAATGATCAGCAGCTTGCGCATGCAGGCGGTGGTCACGACTTTGAATGGCTTGCCTTGTGATTCGAGGCGTTCGGCGAACTCACGAATGGTTGGGTTAAACTGTTTTGCCGACAAGGTTGCCATATAAAGCGCGCAACGCACCGACGCGCGGCCGCCGAAAATCGAACGCGTGCCACGGAACTGGCCGCTGTCGCGATTGAACGGGGCGACGCCGACCAACGCCGCGATTTCCTGGCGATTCAGGTGCCCGAGTTCCGGCAGTTCGGCCAACAGTGAAGCGATCGTGACCGGGCCGACGCCGGGCACGCTGATCAAGAGCTCGGCTTTGTCGTTCCAGTCGTCGTCCGAATCGATCAAGGTTTTGATTTCACGATCGATCACTTCGATTTGTTGGTCCAGGCACTGGATCACTTGCTTCAAGCTTTGACAAACGGCTTTTGGCAAGGTTGGGACCAATCGATTTTTTTCGGCCGTCCGCAGGGCGAGCAGTTGGCGTCGACGTCCGACCAGCGCCGCGATTTGGGCCTGTTTTTCAGGCGTTTTCGACAACGTTCGTGGCCGGGCTTGCTCGGCGTAACGAGCAAGAACCTCCGCGTCGATCCGGTCGGTTTTCGCAAGGATCCCCAGTCCGCGTGCGAAGTCGCGAACCTGGCGAGGATTGGCCACGGCCACGTAATGGCCCGCGTCGAGCAACGCCTCGGCCACCGATTGCTGATAGTTGCCCGTCGCTTCCATCACGATCAAACACGTTTTAGGTTCCGGCAAAAACTTGATGATTTTTCGAAATCCTTTTTTGTCATTGGAAACCGAAAGTCGACTGCCATCGTGCCCAAAATGAATATCAAGTGCGTCCTTGGCAACGTCGATCCCGACAAACGAAACAATGGAGTTGTCCATGGAATGATTCCTTCCTTGCAGATACGAGCTCGTTGGGATCGGTTCCCTCAAACGGCTCCGGCGGCTGTTCGGACTATTACCAAAATCACCGACGACGATCCTGCTTCGGGACGGGCTTGCAGCCCCAGGGACGCGCGATCTGCCGCCGGTAGGAGTGGCGACCTCTGCTCCGCTACGCTCCGCAAAGCTCGCCACTCCTACCGGCCCATTGTAATCCATATCCGTTTTAACTAACATACAAGGGACTTCGGCGCGTAGCCGGGGGTTTTAACCCCCGGAAAACGTTGCAAGAAAATAGATAAGTCCTGAAGGGACGTAGGCGAAGCGTATTTCATTTTCGCCTGCGTCCTTTCAGGACTTTAAAAATTGTGTTGTATCCATGACCGGGGGTTGAAACCCCCGGCTACGCGCCAGGGTCCCTTCGGGACGAGGATGGCATGAAAAGCGTATAATTTTAATATCTAAGACTCTATAACAAATCGAATGATTTACTGGTAAGGGTTTGGGGTGAGCTCTATTCAAAAAGTCTTGCGCGGCAGGCGGAAGGTGCCTTTTTCTTCGAGGGTGAATCGGCGCGAGGTCTTGCCGGTGACGTCGATCGTGATGTCGAGGCGGTTCTTGGGGAGGTGCTCGCTGAAACGGTCGGCCCATTCGACGAAGGTGATGCCGTCGCCTTCGAAATACTCGTCCAGGCCGAGTTCGAAAAACTCGTCTTCGTCCGCCAGGCGATACGTGTCGACGTGATAGACGGGCGGGGTGGCGTCGCCATACTCTTGGATCAGGACGAACGTCGGACTGACGACCGTGCCGGGCGAGGCACCGAGCGCTTCGGCCACCGCTTGGACCAGTCGGGTCTTGCCTGCCCCGAGCGTGCCGCACAGGCCGACCGTCGTGCCTGGCGTGAGCATTGCCGCGAGCTTTGCGCCGAATTCGACCGTTTCATCTTCGGTTTGGGCGTGGAAAGTTAAATCGTGCATGGATAAGGTGGTGTGGGAAAGCGATAAACATCCAAATTTGAAACTGCTGAAATTATTGCTCTGGCCGGATAAATTGAGCTTGCATGTAAGCAGCACAAAAACGCTTGCTTATAGTGAAACAGCCACTATTTGGAACGATTTTCACTACCATTTATACGATGCAACGCAGGCACGGTTCATTTTATCTTGCCAGCACTATAAATTACGTCGTTCGATGTTCCCAGCCGCGTGGGACGAGCGGTTCTATCTTGCCGGAGTTGTCGACCGATTGCAAGCCGGACCCTTCGACAAAATGACCGATTTCGGTAAGTTGAACTTCGCCGAGCGGCTGATCGGCGAGCATTTTCTCCGCCACTTCCGGCGGGACGGCCAGGAGGAGCTCGAAATCCTCGCCGTCGTGGAGTGCGCAGCCCAGGGCATCGTCGCCCCCTTTTTCTCGGGCCGCTTCCGAGATGGGGACCGAGGCGAGTTGGACGATCGCTCCGCAGCCGCTCTCTTCGCACAGATGGTTCAGGTCGGTTGACAGGCCGTCGCTGATATCGATCCCGGCGTGCAGGTCGTAACGTTCGTTCAACAGCAGCGCTTCGTCGACGCGCGGGATGAAGTCGAGGTGATGGCCCAGGATGCTGCCGCCGAGCGTGCCGGTGACGAGGATCCGGTCACCCGGCTTCGCGCCGCTGCGGGTGAGGGGACCGTGTTCGGTGACAGTGCCGAACGCGGTGATGCTGATCGCCAACGGGCCGGGCCAACTGTTGACGTCGCCTCCGACGATCGGCGAGCCGAACCGCTCGGCCAGCGGGAGCATCCCTTCGACGAGCTCTTCGGCCAGCGTTTTGCCACCTTGTTCGGGCAAGGCGACCGCGGCGACGACCCCCAACGGACGCGCGGCCATCGCGGCCAAGTCGCTAAGGTTGACCGCCAGGGCTTTGTGGCCGACTCGGCGAGGGTCGATCTTGTCGAGCTCGAAGTCGACTTGATCGGTCAAGAGATCAACCGTCACGACGAAGCGGTTCGTATCGAGCAGTCGGAGCACGGCCGCGTCGTCGCCGGGTCCGATTTCGATCGCCGGATGATCCGAACGGGTCCGTTTTCGAAAGTGCGCGATCAGGTCCGATTCCATAGAAGCTCCAAGCGTTCCAAGCCGAAATTGGGTCGCAAAGCGTACCCTATTTTGGATCCAAAATAGTGACTTTAAATACCCGAGAGTCTATAAAAGCGACGAGCAAGCTCGACGGCTAAGGGATACGATGTAACGAGTTCTGGTTACTACGGTCGTCGGGCGGTTCGGTTGTTTGCCGTGATCGACATTTTGCCGTAGAGTGCTTCGTTGCCGCGGAGGATATAGAACTTGATCGGGTCGTTCTTCGATAGGTCGGCACGATTGAGGATATAAGAGAGGTTATCCATCGTGACGGTTTCCCAGACGTGCATACCGACGAGGACGTCGCCACGTTGAATGCCTCGTTGTGCGGCCGGCCCGCCGGGACGCAGGTCGACGACCTCCAGTCCGCCACGATAGCGGCTCGTCCGGAAGCGGCGTTGGAATTCTTTTTGCGAGAGAGGCGAAAGGCTTAGGCCGAGAACATTCCAGGCTTGTGAGTTTTGTGGCTTGCGGTGGAACGTGGGGCCGAGTGTCAGTTCGGCATCGACCCGTTCTCCGTCACGATCGATCCAGACTTTGACGATGTCGCCCGGCTGGCTATCGAGCAGTTTTTTCTGGAAGTCGAGCTCGTTGTGGAGACGCACGTTGTCGATCCGGACGAGTCGGTCACCATCTTTCAATCCGGCCTCGTCGGCAGGGCTTCCTTGCGAGACACTCCGCACGATGACGTGTTTTCTTTTGTTGGTTTTGAGTGCCAGACCGTGAGAAAACGAGTCCGCGTTGTGAGAAGCGAGCAGCCGCGAGATGACTTCGGTCACCTTGGCCGTGGGAATTGCGAAACCGATTCCTTGTGCGCCCGCCCGGACGGCGACATTGATGCCGATCATCTCGCCATCGATGTTCAATAGGGGACCGCCCGAGTTGCCGGGGTTGATGCTTGCGTCGGTTTGGATCAGATCGGCGTAGTATTGGGCGTCGCTCACTTGAACAGCGCGGTGCAGTGCGCTGACGATTCCTTGCGTGACGGTATGTTCATAGCCGTAGGCGTTTCCGACCGCGATCACCGGCTCGCCGGTCAGCAGGTCGTCGGAGTCGCCCATCGTGATTACTTTCAGCTCGTCGGTTTTTTTGATTTTGATGATCGCCAAGTCGGTTTCCGAATCGCGAGCGACCAGATTGGCCGTGAAACTCTTGCCCGAAGCGAGCGTCACCCGAATGTCGCGGACGTTTTCGACCACGTGATAGTTCGTGATGATGTAGCCGCGGTCGTCGATCACGACGCCGGTTCCCATGCCGTTGACTCGTCGCTGCTCGGTGTTGGCGGTAGCGACAGCGGTTTCCGTAGCGACCAGTTTTTCGCCACGGATATTGACCACCGAAGACCGAACCGATTGGACTGCCTTGACGATCGGCGTCATGCGAAGTTCGGAGCTGTAAGAAGGTTGAGTCCAGAGACCGAGACAAAGGATCCCCACGAAGGCCGAGACAATAAGGATGCGGCATCGCGAAGAGCCGGAGTAAGCTGTGATCATAGATTCGGTCCAATCAGCACATTGAGGGTCACTACATCTCCGGCGGCGTATGCCCGGGAGACATAAGGTTGTTTTGATAACCTTTGGAGTGTCAACGTTTATTGATCCCGACGTGTTGGTGATCCTTGTGCGACCGGTTTGGCCGCAGAGCGGTTCACTCGCAACGCAGACATCAATATGCGGGCGTCGACAATCTACCTCTAAAAAGATCGGAATATACCGGTTATAGCTTTGAAAGGAGACGAACAGGCGTTAGAGTTTGCCTATTTTGCCAGGCTGAGAGAAGAAAGCAAACAAAAAAGGACAATCTGTTTCTTACGGAAAGAGCAGAATGTTTCTGTTTATTTATTCAGATTCCGATTCCTGACAGAGAATTTGCTGCCAAATGGCTTCGATATCGAACCGTTTGGCCCAATCGGCGATGTAGTTTCTATCGAGTTTATCAGCCTGGATGCGGAGGATGCCGCCGATATCGCGGAGATGTTTGGTGGATTCGCCTTCACGGTAATAGAGCATCTTTTTGATGATGACATCTTCGGGCGAGGCGAAAGTGACGTCACGATCATCCAGGGTGGGGAGTGAACGTTTTC
>JASFHG010000306.1:0-5202 GCA_050123355.1 Planctomycetia bacterium | reverse complement strand
TTCTTACTTGAACACTACTTCTTATAAGCGTCCGGCATGACTTCGTTGGAGAGGATGCCCATCGAGAAGTAGATGCGCATGAGTTGTTCGACCGACATGTCGATTTTTTTTACGGTTTCGGCCGGAACGAGCATGATGCCGCCGGACATGGGGATCGGCGAGGTCGGCATGTAGACGATGTGGTAGTCGCGGTCCTCGAAGTGGAAGACGTCCGGGACGGCCAGCAGGCAGAGGAACCCTACTCCGCCGGTCTCGGCACCGAATCCGCAGAAGACGACACTCATGCCCTTTAGCGTTTCGTCGTCGTCCTTCTTCAGCATCCCGACGAGTTGCTCGGCCGTGTTGTAGACCGGCTTGACGATCGGGATCCGGTCGATGATCGAGTGGAACGAGCGGTTCAGTTTGCGCCGTGCACGCGATTTGACCAAGACGCCCAGGCTCCAGATGCCGACCAGGACCAGAACCAGTCCGATGAGTGGAGCGATGTACTTGTCTTGAACGAAGGAGAAGCCCAGTTTATGTAAGCCGGGCAAGACCCAATCTCGCAGGTAGCTGCCGACCCAGACGATGATCGCGATCGTGATGACGATCGGCATCGCGGCGAACAGCCCGGAAAGAAATGTCGAGATGATTCCTCGTTCCCAGATCCAACGAAAAAACCGTATCATGAGAGGGTCCTTCTTGAGTTATGAAAGCAGTTTTAATGGTAGCAGTAAATTTCTTCTCGATCCGACTCTCTGCTGCGCAGAGAATCGGCTTGAAGAATAGGGAAGTATCACAAATGCATGCCATCGGCCATCTGTGGGTGGCGAAATATCTTGTGTCTACCTCCAGCGTCCAACGGAAGCGGGTACTCAAATGGTGCGGTAGCACCAACCAAAAAACGACCAGCGGGAGCGGGTTCCCAAATGGTGCGGTAGCACCAACTAAAACGCCAAAACGTCTTTCATGGAGTACATGCCGACCGGTTTGCCGACGAGGAACTTGGCGGCGGCCAACGCGCCGATGGCGTAGCAGTCGCGGTTCGAGGCACGGACCGTCACTTCGACCGTCTCGCCGAGCAGCCCGAAGACGATCGTATGCTCGCCCGGGTTGTCGCCGACTCGGACCGCATGGTAGCCGATCTCGTTATGCGGCCGCGCGCCCGGCCGACCCTCGCGGCCGTGCTGATGTTGCGTCTGGCCCATCCGCTCGGCGACGATCTGGCCGAACTTCAGCGCCGTGCCGCTCGGCGAGTCCTCTTTGAACCGGTGGTGCCGCTCGATGATCTCGACGTCGGCGTCTTGGTTCTTGAGCGCTTCGCCGGCCACTTCGACCAGCTTCATGCCGAGGTTGACCGCCAGGCTCATGTTCGGCGCGAACAGCAGCGGAATGATTTTTGACGTTTCGTTGAGCTTCGCGAGTTGCTCGTCACTCAGCGCGGTGGTGGCGACGATCAGGGGGAGCTTTTTTTCGAGGCAGACGGCCAGCGCGGCCTCGGTCCCGACGGGTAACGAGAAGTCGATCACCGCGTCGACGTCGACATCCAGACCGGCGGAGATCGGGACGTTGATCGGTCCGATACCGGCGACCGTGCCTGCATCCTCGCCGAGTTGGGGGCAGTTGGGCGATTCCAGTGCGGCGACGATCTCGAGATCGGGGTCCGCGTTTCCGAGTGCGACCAGCCGTCGACCCATCCGGCCGGCGGCTCCGTTGATTGCCAGGCGTGTTGCCATGATGTGCTCCTGCTTGTTTTAGCTTTCGTAGGGTGCGTCGAGACGCACCGAAAGGATATACGAAATTATTGAATTTAGGGATTTGGTGCGTCCAGACGCACCCTACTTTTTGATTTTACAGTTCGGTAATTTCTCTTGGAGTTTTTTGACGCCCTCGTCCGAGACGCGGGTGCTGTCGACATGCAGTTCCTTGAGGTTCGTCAGTTCGGCGAGCGACTCGAGCCCCTCGTCCGAGACGTCGGCATTACTGAGCACCAGGCACTCCAGCCCTTTCAGCTTGCTCAGCTCGGCGATCGCTTCGTCTCCCACGCTATTGTTATGAGAGAGGTTGACCCATTTCAGGTTCGGGAACTCGGCCAACACGGCCACGCCTTCCGCGTCGAGGTCGGTTTCGGACAGGTTGAGTTTCTCGATGCTTTTTCCGGCCGGGCCTTCGGCGAGCGTTTCCAGGCCGTCGCCGCTAATGAAAGCTCGACGCAGGCCAAGAAATCGGAGGTTGGGGATCGTGGCCAGATAGGTCAGGCAGTCATCGCTGATGTTCAGGCGAGGAAGGTCCACTTCTTCGAGCGTGGCATGGTTGGCCAACACGGCCAGCCCGTCGTCGTCGATCGAATTACAATCTTGCAGCACCAAAACTTTCAGCTTCTTGGCCTTGGCGATTTTTTCCAAGCCGTCGTTCGAGACGCCAAGCCGGTGTTTCAGGACCGCCAGGTTCGGAATTTGGACCGCGTATCCGATCCCCTCGTCGTTGATGTAATTGCACCCTCGCAGGTCAAGCAGCTTAAGCTTGGGCATCTTGGTGAGTGACTTGATCGCGTCGTTCGAGATGTTGTTGTACATCAGGCTGAGCGTTTCCAAATTTTCGAGGTCCTTCAACGCACTGACCCCTTTGTCGCTCATGTAGGCAGCCTGCCGCAAAGTGAGATGGCGGAGGTTTTTCATCTTGGCCAGCTTGGCGATCCCTGTGTCGGTCAGGTCGGTGGTGAAAAGCGTCAGGTCGACCAGGTTGGGCATGGTAATGAGGGAGTCGGCCGCCGGATCTTTCAGGTTGGAGCCCCAGAGGACCAGTTTTTTGATCGTCGAGACGCCCGCGATGTCGGCGACATCTTTGTTGGTCGTGGGGCACTGCATCAGATCGACGACGACCGGATTGCCGTTGGCGTCAGTTTTTTGGATCTTTCCGCCCAATTTTTCGATCGTGGCGACCCCTTTTGCGATGGCAGCTTGATCGAGGGCCTCTTTTTTCGGGTTTGGGCTGTTGTTTTGGTCTTTCGGCGGCCGGCAGCCAGTGGCGATGACCAGCAAGAGAACCGCGATCGACAGGGAAAGGAAGAAAGTTTCCGATTTGGGCTTCATGGACCTAACTCCTTGATAATCAACGTGTTGTCGAGCGATCGAAAGTCCCTTAAGGTGGGCTTTCGAGGAGGGACCCGATCGTGACGGAGGGTGGGGAATGGACAGATTGCCATTGTATCGCGTCGGCAGGGTAAATCAAGAACCCCTTATCTGGCGGGGTGCTTGTCAAGGTGGGCATGAACTAGGGGGACTGGGTAGACGTAGTAAGCCTGGGCGTCGGTTTTTAGAAGGACGGATGCGTCTACCCCATAAAGGTTGTTGCCATCTGGAGTTAAAGCGAGAGGCCATCTTGCCTAGAGCGTGTCGCCCGATTAGAATAGAAGGAAAGAATTGTGCGCATTCGGCCAACCTTGTTGCCTTCCAACAGCGTTCATAAGAACGTTCCTGCCTATATTTCACACGTTTGATACGGAGAAAAGTCATGTCCCATCATCCTACTCGTCGTCAGTTTATCCAAACGTCGGCCGCAATCGGTATCGGCTATTACCTCACTGCGGGCGCCCGTGGCGAAGATAAGCCGGTCCCGCCGAGCGACAGGATCCGTCTTGCCGGTATTGGCGTCGGAGGCAAAGGTCGAGCCGACGTTTCGAATTCATCCCAGTTTGGAGAGTATGTCGCGTTGTGCGACACGGACACCAAACGTCTCGAGATGATGAAGAAGCGTCTTGCGAAGAAGAAGGAAAAAGAGAAGGAAAAGGAATCCAAAACGGTAACGGGAACCGGGAAAGCAACGGGAGCCGGTACTGACGCCGATTGCAAGATGTACACCGACTTCCGCAAGCTCCTGGAAGAGATGGGCGATCAGATCGACGCGGTGACCATCAGTACGCCGGACCACACGCATGCCGCAGCGACGTTGATGGCGATGCGGATGGGCAAGCACGTTTACTGCCAGAAGCCGTTGACCCATTCGATCTACGAAGCTCGCCTGGTCAGCAAGGTTGCGAAAGAGACGGGCGTCGCGACCCAGATGGGCAACCAGGGGACGCAAATCGAGGGACTACGCAAAGCGGCCGCGATGCTTCGGGCCGGCGTGCTCGGCAAGGTCAAGGAAGTTCACGTCTGGACCGATCGTCCGATTTGGGCCCAAGGTGGTCCTCGGCCGGAGTCGGTGCCCTGCCCCAAGACGATCAAGTGGGACCAGTGGATCGGCCCGGCGAAGATGCGACCCTATGCGAAGGGCTATCATCCGTTCGCCTGGCGTGGTTTCTGGGATTTCGGTACCGGTGCCCTCGGCGATATGGCGTGCCACACGATGAACATGCCGTTCCAGGGTCTTGATCTTCGCGACCCGATCTCCGTCGTGGCAACCACGGCCGGGCACAATGAAGAGATGTATCCAAAATGGTCCGAGATCGAGTTCGAATTTGCGGCGACCGATACCCGCGGCCCGATGAAATTGATCTGGCACGATGGCGGCAAGCTTCCCGACATGGAACTTTTCGAAGGCCGACAGCCGTCGAAGAGCGGTAGCCTGACGATTGGCGAAAAAGGCAAGCTCTACTCGCCGCACGATTATGGTAAGGAATATGAACTGATCGGTGTCGATCCGATCGAGGCCGAGTATCGCAAGCCGGTCCCGGGGATGGGCAACAAGTACGAACTTGCTCACCACAAGGAATGGTTCAACGCGATACGAGGCGGCGAACCGGCCATGTCGAATTTCGTCGATTACGCCGGTCCTCTTACCGAGATGTGTCTGTTGGGCAACTTGGCCGTTTGGGCCGGCGGTCAGAAGATCGAGTGGGACGCGAAGAACCTCAAGTCGAGTGTCCCCGGTCTCGAAGAGAACATCAAGCCGGTCTACCGCAAGGGCTATACGCTGGACGTTTAGAACCCGTCCGAAAACCCCCGTTAGAGCCCGGCCGCCTGCGGCCGGAAATGCCTCGAAATCCCGTCGCAGGCGACGGGGCTAACATTTAATGAGATAGGTTTTCGGATAGGCACTTAAAGCCTGGTGCCCATGAACTTGATTGCTTTACTCACGCGGGGACGAGCGGAAAACTGGTCCCCGCGGTCTGGTTCTTGGATCCTGCCGATGTCCTTGCAACCCGTATATTTGCTAAAAAGGTGCTCCGGTTAGAGGCTCCGGTAGCGAAGCATAAAAAAATACCTCAAACGAGGGGGCTGC
>JASFHG010000305.1:0-5202 GCA_050123355.1 Planctomycetia bacterium | reverse complement strand
GCAAGATCAGGTCACCGATCCGGGTTGACGATGGTTCGATCGAGGCCGTTTTGGATTTGCTGTGTTATCCGCTGGATTTGAACTGGAGTGTCCGGCATGGAAGGTTGCTGATCACCACGCAGGAAGAATTTCGAGGCTGCCTCTTCACGGAAATCTACGAAGTGAGCGATCTGACGGTCGTCGCCGATACGCAAGGGAACAAGTCTTACGATCTGGATTCGCTGATCGAAGTGATCTATGCGACGATCGATCCGGATTCTTGGTCGATGGTCGGAGGTGCCGGGACTATTGGGATGTTTGAGAACGGCAATGCCTTGGTTATCCGCCAGACAAGAGATATACAGCAAGAGATCGCCAAGCTTTTCGCCGATCTTCGGGCTGCGATGCCGAAAGACTTGGCCAAACGTATTCCGCCGGTGCGGGTTGCTCCTCTGGTCATAACCAACGGGTTTGGCAATCGTATCTATGTGGGCCGTAATGGTCCGCCGGAAGAGCAGGGAACTGAGGAAAAGGAAAAACCGAAGGCCGTTTTGACCGGCCTGCCGCCGTTGGATCCGGGCGAGTCGACGCTCGTCGAGGCGAACAATGCGTTCGCGGTCAAGCTCTATGCCCAGATGGCCAAGATGCAGGACGAAAAGGAAAACGGGCAGGTGGTCCGGAAGAGTTTCTGCTTCTCGCCCTACAGCATCGCGTCCTTGACGCAAGCGGTCAAGACCGGTACGCGAGGGCAGACCGATAAGGAGATCGAGAAGGCGCTTTGTCTGACGACTCTCTCGGGCGACGCGCTGAATCGTGCCCACGGCTCGTTGCTTACCTCGCTGATGAGCGATACGAAAACGTCTTATACGAGAGCTCTGGGAGGTATGGGTGGTTACGGAGGCATGCCTGCCCCGGTTGCTCTCCCTCACCAAAAACAGGTTGCCCGCCCGTTCGAGCTGACGATCGCCAACCGGCTCTGGCTCCAAAAAGAGAAAGAGCCGCAGGTCTTGCCCGAGTTTCTCAAAACGATCGAGAAGTCCTATCTTTGCGGTGTCGAAGAGACGAATCTTCTTGACGCGGTAAACAGTACCAATCGGATCAACCAATGGGTCGGCGAGCAGACCCGGGAGCGGATCAACAAGATTATCTCGCCGGACGACATCAATCCATTGACCCGGTTTGTCGCGGTCAACGCGGTTTTCTTTCAGGGAAAGTGGAAGACTCCCTTCGAGGTTCAGAATACCAGGCCGAAAACGTTTTACGATTCGGACGGAAAGACCGTGCTCGGCACGGCACAGATGATGTCGATCATGGGCAAGTCGTTTGACGTCGGGCATGTCGACGGTGTTTCGATCCTTTCCAAAGCGTATGACGGGGACATGTCGTTTTTGGTCCTGCTCCCACCGGCCGGGAAAGGGGAGCTCGACAAACTTGAATCCTCGCTTTCGACCGAGAAGCTTCGCCAGTGGATCGCATCGACCACGCCGCAGAAACTCGACCGGCTCGAACTGCCGAAGTTCAAACTCGAAAGCAAATTCTCCATGATCCCGGTGATGAAGCAACTCGGCGTGAACGACCTGTTTAATCTGCGTAAAGCCGACTTTTCGGGCATGCTTCGACCGGACAGTGAATGGATCCGAGCGGGGTTCTTTGTGGAGGAAATGCGTCACAAGGCGACGATCGAGGTCGACGAGAAAGGGACCGTCGCCACGGCCGTGACGGCCATGATGGGCATGATGGGCGGGATGATGCCCAAAGCGACGAACGAGTTTATTGCCGATCGTCCGTTCCTGTTCATGATTGTCGACCGGAAGACCTCCACCATTCTCTTCATGGGCCGCTACATGGGTCCGGATGAAAGCGAGGAGTCGGTGACGACCCCGGTGTCAAGGCCGGCCCCGGTACCGAGACCTCGAAGCAGAAGCAGGAGGGGGATGGGGCTCTTTTAGAGCCCTAAACCGAGGACTTTTCTCTCTTTAGCGTTTTTTGACCTTAACTGGAACTTTTCGACGGCGACGTGCGTCCAAGCCTGATAGCACGATCTGTGCAAGCAGGACGCTAAGAGCCTATCCGAAAACCCCTGTTAGCCCGGCCGCCTGCGGCCGGAAATACCTCGAAATCCCGTCGCAGGCGACGGGGCTAACATTTAATAAAATCGGTTTTCGGATAGGTTCTAAGGCTTTGTGGCTTACCAAACCAGTACGAGGAGTAATAGTTATGAAAACGTCATGCCGGAGAGGGTGGATTTTGTTGGCCGTGTTGGCGATCGGGGTTTTTTGTTCCCCGTTTTGCCAGGGAAAGGAGATTGCGGACGGCAGTTCGTTAAAACTTCAGAAACAGTTGGTCGATTCAAACAACGAGTTTGCCGTCAAGCTCTATGCCAAGATGGCCGAAACCCAGTATTCCGCGGGAGGCGATCCGCCGAGCTTTTGCTACTCGCCTTACAGCATTGCCGCTCTGTCGCAGATCGTCAAAGCCGGGACGGGCGGGAAGACCGAACAGGAGCTCGGGAAGGCGCTCTGCCTCAATCTATCGGACGAGGAGTTGAATCAGGCGTATCTCGCGCTGATGAAGACGCTCCAGTCGCCGAAGGTCCGTAAAAACGAGACGCCCTACGAGTTGGCGATCGCCAACCGCCTCTGGCTCCAGCAGGAAAAAAATTCGCCGGTCTTGCCGTCGTTCAAGGAGATCATCCAAAAGTATTACCTT
Source organism: Planctomycetia bacterium (assembly GCA_050123355.1). Lineage (GTDB taxonomy): Bacteria > Planctomycetota > Planctomycetia > Pirellulales > Thermoguttaceae > JASFHG01. Next base: position 2,514 of record JASFHG010000305.1, on the reverse strand, counting down.
TCGAGCATCGAAGAGGTGAATTTCGCGAACTCCTCGGCTTGCCTCAAAGAGATCAACGACTGGGTCAGCGAGAAGACGAAGCATCATATCAAGAAAATCCTGTCCGACGGCGACATCGATGGCCTGACGCGGTTCGTCGCTCTCAACGCGGTCTACTTCCAAGGGACCTGGAGAGAGACGTTCAACACCAAGGCGACGATGGAGCGACCGTTCTATGCCTCCGACGGCAAAACGAAGCTCGGCACCGTGCCGATGATGTCGAAGACCGACAAACGGTCGCAATTGGGAGTCGTCGATGGAGTTTCCATCCTTCGCCGACCGTACCAAGGCGGCGCGTCGTTCGTCGCGATCCTCCCGCCCGAGGGTGAAAAGGGACTCGAAAAGCTCGAAGCCTCGCTCTCGAACGACAAGCTGCAGCAGTGGCTTGCGTCGGCCCGGCGAGCGCCCTCCATTCGGGTTCAATTACCGAAGTTCGAGCTCGAGAACAAGTTCCCGCTGATTCCGGTGATGAAGCAGCTCGGCGTGAACGATTTGTTTGATGGGGATGCCGCCGATTTCTCGGGCATGGCCCGGCCTGGCGGCTGGAAGACGCTTTATGTCGATGTCATGCGGCACAAGGCGACGATCAAGGTCGACGAAGAGGGGACCGTCGCCACTGCCGCGACCGTCGCTGTCGGGACCTGGAAATCGATACCCATGAAGCCGAAATCCTTTGTTGCCGACCGTCCGTTTTTGTTCATGGTCGTCGACGACAAAACGTCGAGTATCCTTTTCCTCGGCCGCTACACCGGCCCGGAAAAGGAATAAGCAAGGGATAACCAATCACGGGAAAATACTCACCACCAAGGGCACGAAGCACACGAAGCAACTTTCGTGTGTTTTCGTGCCCTTTTGTGGTTTTATAGTGCAGGCAAGATAAATTGAACCTACGTGCAAGTAGTACAAAATCGCTTGCTTGTAGTGAAACGGCCAATATAATAGGGACGATTTGCACTACCGGTTATACGAAATAATGCGAGTACGGCTTATTTTATCTTTCCATGGTTTTAAAATGCCGTTCCGTGGTGTAAAATCAGGGGTATTCCCAAAAACATTTTCCGTCTGTTTTCCGAGGACGCCCTTATGAAAAAAATCTTGTTCGCTTTGTTTTTGGCCGTGTTTGTTTTGGGAAGTGTTGTCTTGGGTGAAGGGACCGAGCTGACCGTGACGATCGAAGGGGACGCCGGGTCGGTCGAGAAGGTTGGCGCGTTTCGACGGTGGGATACCGATGGCAATCCGAACAAGCCGGTCAACCCGAAGGCGAAGATCGATCGGCCCGAGGTTGATGCGACGGCGAAGGCGGACGGCGACGGTCGTTGGGTCTTCAAGAACCTCGAGCCGGGCACGTACGACTTGGTGATTTTGACGAAGGATAAGACGCGGATCGAAGGCTGGCACTATCCGCCGGTCCAAGAGTTCGACCCGTTCTTCGGCCCGGAGGCACCGGTCGACGAGGCGGTGAAGAAGTTTATCGAAGACGACATCAAGAAATCGAAGCATTACGAGAACCGTGTCCGCCCGATCGCGATGGGGGGCGACGAGAAGACGGTCCGCGTGTTGGTTTTCTTGCTCCGCGATAAACCGACCAGCTACAAAAAGGGCTACGGCACGCTCCGTTACGAGGTGTGGCAATATTCCAAAAACTACGGTGCGTGGAGCAAGGAGAAGCGTACCCGCGTGCTGCACCGCCTGATTTTCCCGCTTGACGAGATCCGTCCCTGGAGCTGGACTTGGGACCCGAAACTCGGCCAGATCGAAGTCGAGAGCGTCAAAAAAACGCTTACCTACCGCTTGCCGAAGGAAAAGGGGAAGGGTATCTTGGAGGCAGAAAAGTAGCAGGATCCGACTCTCTGCTTCGCAAAGAGTCGGCTTGCTCGGTATTTTTGCATTGTACATTAAGCCGCACCTTTTCGCAGCAGAGGTGCGGATCCCCCTATCCATTATCAAAGGACTCCCGCCATGCCCCTCCCCGGCCACGCCTGGTGGCACCTGATCCTCTCGGGTCACTGCTCCTGGCTACCGGGCGACCCTCGCGGATTCCGCAGCCGGGCCCATCGGGTGCACAGCAGCGGCGATTATAAAAATCTTCCGCCCGAGGAGGAGCATAAAGGCCTGCGATGTTATAATGAGGACCACGCCGCCTCGCCGCGAGTTTTTTTACCCGAGCACCGCAAGTTGCTCGGCGAGGCGATGGTCGACGTAATGAATCGGGCCAAGTTGCGTTTCCTGGCCGTGGCGGTCGGAGTATCGCACGCACACGTGCTGGTCGAGTGTAAAGATGATTACATGACTGCTCGCCGCCTGGCAAGCAGTTTGAAACAGGTTTCATCATTTGCGGTCCGCGATTCCCTTCCGGGCAAAGTTTGGGCCAAGGGAGGAAAGCCTATCCGAATTAAGGATCAAAAGCACCAGCAGCAGGTGTTTTACTATATTTTGGAGCATGCTCAGAAAGAAGGAGCCTGGGTGTGGCGGTTT
>JASFHG010000304.1:0-5208 GCA_050123355.1 Planctomycetia bacterium | reverse complement strand
TGTGGATATCCAATTCTATACCCGCCCTCGCCCGGGGAATATGGGCGATTCCGAGGCACGCTCGTCGCATGTCGCGGGCAGCCGGGTATCCACAAATCTTTCAGCCCAAAATCTGATGCTGCAACTCAAAGGGACAGCACTATTTATCGTTTCAGGCCCTTGTTGAAAATCGATTTGCTCTTTCTAGTTTAACATCGAACGAAGTCAAACCATACACAAAAAACTCTATTGCCCCATTGCAATACAGTTTGTGTACCCATTTTTACCAGTACAACCCTTACAGGCCGTACAAACGGTTTGATGACGATCACAGAATGTACTTGCTAATTTCTTCGTCTTGAGAAACCTCTTCCAGTCGCTCCTTAACGTATGTCGCGTTGATGGGAATACGCCCTTGTTTCATATCCGGAGCCTCAAAACTGACCTCCTCGAGCAGACGTTCCAGGATGGTGTAGAGGCGTCTCGCCCCGATGTTCTGCGTGGTGCGATTGACGTGGAACGCATACGCGGCCAACGCTTCGATCGCATCCTCTTCAAACACCAACTCCACCCCTTCGGTATCGAGCAACGCTTTATATTGCTTGAGCAACGCGCCCTTCGGTTCGGTCAGTATCCGGATAAAATCTTTTTTGCCCAGGTCGCTCAGCTCGACGCGAATCGGAAAGCGTCCCTGGAGCTCGGGCATCAAGTCGCTTGGCTTGGCCCGATGAAATGCTCCGGCTGCGATGAACAGGATGTGATCCGTTCGGATGTAGCCGTAGCGGGTTTGGATCGTGGTCCCCTCAACGATCGGGAGCAGGTCGCGTTGGACTCCCTGCCGGGAGACGTCCGCGCCGCTCGCCTTGTCGCTGGCGACGACCTTATCCAACTCGTCGATAAAGATCAGCCCGGTGTTCTCGGCCAACTCGATCGCGGCCGCGTTCACCTTCTCTTGGTTGATCAAGTTCTCGCACTCTTGCTCGAAGATCACTTTTCTGGCCTCGGCCACGGTCAACTCGGACCGTGACGTGCTCTTCGGCATGATTTTTTCAAACATCCCTTGCAGGTCGATGTCCATCTCGCCCGGGCCGAAACCGGCCATCATCATGGGCGCCGAACGTTGCTCGGTCGTGATCTCGACCTTGCGTTGTTCCATCTCGCCGGCGAGGAGCATGCCGCGAATTTTCTCGCGGTTCCGCTCGTAACGCTCGGCCGAGTCGGGACTGTCGGGCGACGCATCGAACGCCGGAGGTGCCGGCAGCAACAGGCTGACCAGACGCTCTTCGGTACGCCGTTTGGCTTCTTCCTCGACGCTTGCCATTTCCTTTTCGCGGACCAGGCCGATCGCGTTTTCGACCAGCTCGCGAACCATGCTCTCGACGTCGCGGCCGTAGTAACCGACTTCCGTATACTTGGTCGCTTCGACCTTGATAAACGGAGCCCCGGTCAGCTTGGCCAGACGTCGCGAGATCTCGGTCTTTCCGACGCCCGTCGGGCCGATCATCAGGATGTTTTTCGGTGCGACTTCCTGACGCATCTCTTCGTCCAACTGTTGTCGACGCCATCGATTGCGGATCGCGATCGCGACGGACCTTTTGGCATCGTCCTGCGATACGATATGGCGATCCAGCTCGGCAACAATTTCACGAGGTGTCAAGTTTCGCACGAAAGTTCCTTCTTTTTTAGTGTTCGGTGTTTAGTTTCCAGTTTTTAAATCCCAAGCCGAAATTGGGTCGCGAAGCGTGCCCTATTTTGGTTAGGAACCTTTAACCAACTTACTCGCACTCCAGTTTTTCGACCACGATGTTGTTGTTCGTGTAAATGTCGATATCCGAGGCGATTTCCAAAGACCGGCGGACGATCTCGACCGCGTCGAGGTCGGAGTGGGCTACCAGGGCGCGAGCCGCGGCGATCGCGTAACTCCCGCCCGAACCGATTCCCAAAATATTGTCGGTCGGTTGGATCACGTCTCCGTTGCCGGTCAGCAGGAGCATATTGTCTGTATCGATGACGGCCATCAGCGCTTCGAGGCGACGAAGTACTCGATCGGTACGCCATTCCTTGGTCAGCTCGATGGCCGCTCGGGGGATGTTTTGTGGAAAGTCTTTGAGCTTGGCTTCAAACCGCTCAAGGAGGGCAAAGGCATCGGCGCTGGCGCCGGCAAATCCGACCAAGACTTGGCCATCCAGCAAGTGGCGGATCTTCATGGCGTCCGCCTTCATGACGGTATTTCCAACGGTGACTTGTCCGTCTCCGCCCATGGCGACGACGCCCTTGTGTCGCACGGTGAGGATGGTGGTTGATCGTGTTTTCATCGAATCCTTGATATGGTTTTTGGTAACGATTGGTTCCTTGTTTAGCCGTTGAACAATATCCGACGTGTTTTGAAAAAAACGCACCGAACGAGGTTCGGCGGCTAAACTTACTCTGAGATTTTATGCACCAAAGCATCAGTATGATGGATTTTTGGGAAAAAATCTACCGGGTGGCAAGCCGAAAGTAACTTTTGGCTCGTTTGGGGGGTGTGTATTGGAGGGTTTCTTTAGGTTTCTTGACCTATTATTTTAATGACAGATTTGGCACTCCACAACCAAAAAGTAGGATTGTTTGCAATTCGGTCACAAAAAATGTGTATTTTTGGGTTACCGTTCGCATGGTTTTGCCGAAACTGGGCCCTTTGCGAATTCCACGGGTAGAAAAGGAGTCGTTCGATGCGCCTCAAATATTTGCTATATCTCCTATTTTTTGTCGCCCTTTGGTTTGTCGGCGTGACGGACGGTTTTGCGGAGTCGTCGGCGAACGTTCGAGATACGAAATCGGGAACCATTTGGCACGACCCATTTTACGCGGGGCCTTTTGGGATGCGTGTATGGACCGATGTGACCGGCGACCACCGTGTTAAGGGGCGTTTTGTAGAGCTGTTGGTGGGCAACGTGGTCCGACTGCAGCGACCGGATGGCCGCTTTCTTCGAATTCCATTGGACCAACTTTCTCGGGCCGACCGAAATCTGGTGCGTCTTATTACCCCGGATAGAGGGAAAGAAAAAATGAAGCCTAGATTTAACCGCTGAACATGCATCAAAAGGCGATTGGAAATACGGTTCTTTCCCGGCTCGATTTTATCCCCCCCCGTCTATTAAACGCTTTGCTTGGATGGTATGATGAGGGTTTGGCCCAATGCCGGAAACTACCGGTTGGCGACCTTCTTAGAACCCGTCCGAAAACCTTTTGGCCGCTCAATATTATGCTGGCCGCAAAGACCTCCGTGGTAGTTTTCGGATAGGCACTTATATTCGTTCGTAAAGAGTTAAAACGTGGCAAAACCGAACGCTTCGCGCACCTATGAGATTGTTCATTCCCATCTCTTATGGTGGCTTCTGGCTGCTTATGCCCTCGGTGCTTTTTGGCCCGGGCCGGGTGAATGGATTCGTGGCGCGTTGCCCGATCAATTAATTCCGGGCGACCATCATGCGGGCGTCTTGCTCAAGGGCATGTTGGCCGTGTTGCTTTTCAATGCGGGTCTCGGGATCGATTTGAATGCCGTGAAGCAGATCGGTCGTCGTTTGGCGATGCTTTTTGTGGTGCCGGTGATCGGATTTGTCGCGCCGGCGATTTATTTGGTGGTCCTTTCCTTTTTGCCGAGCGGTTCGCTTTCGCCGGAATTGGCGTATGCGTTGCTGTTTGGTGTTGCGGTGGTGGGTGCCATGCCGGCGGCCGCGTCGTCGACCGGTTGGGCGCAGACGGCCAACGGGAATATGGCGATCAGTTGTGGGCTGGTGGTGACGACGACCTTTTTCAGTCCCCTCGGTGTTTGGCTCATGCTGGGGCTGGCGCGTTGGATTTGGGGGGCTGCGGGTTTCGACGCCGCGATTTTGCCGAGCAAAGAGACTTTTTCCGCGTTCAGTTACGCAACGGCCGCCGTGATTGCCATTTGGGGATTGGTTCCGATGGGGATCGGTATCGCGGCGCGGCAAGGTGTCGGGAACGAGAACTATCAGCGAGCCAAGCCGTATGTCAAGTTGATCACGGTCGCGGTTATTTTGTTATTGAATTATACGAACGCTTCCATTTCGCTGCCGCGATTGGTTTCGCAGCCGGAGTGGGGGACGATCGGCCTGATTTTGTGTGTGATGGTCGGCCTTTGTGTCGTGCAGTATTCGGCCGCCTACCCACTTATTAGGCTGTTTCGTACCGACCGTTCGGAGCGTATGTCTCTTTATTTTGCCATGGGCATGAGAAATAACGGCGCAGGTTTGGTGTTGATCGCCTCCTGTTTCGATAAAAGTGAAGTTATCATCCTTACTGTCATTATGTACACACTTATTCAGCATTTGGCGGCCGGATTCATGAATCGCTTTCAAAGAGAAAGCGTTGAAGTTACCGAAGAAACATAAAGACGGTTTTGTGACTTGTTTTTAATATGCTTTTCATTATTGAGAAGTTTATAGACTCTCCAGGTATTCAAAGTTACGAGGCCGACCAACGGAAGGCCGGTTTTTCAGGAAAAAACGTTAAACCGCTTGTAACTTTAAATATCTTACAATCAATAGCCGCCGAACGGCGTTCGGCGAGTTTTGAATATCCTTGCCAAACACGACGGACGTTGTCCGTCGGCTAAACTTTTTAAGCTTGGTTTTTGTTTTCGCCAAGGGTTTTTGGTCAAGGATGCCGAAACCGGAGCGCGGAAGCATGGACCGAAAACTTCCATTACACGAATAACCATGATTTGACGAGCGATGACTATGGAAGACAAGAAAAATCACGACCCTTTGCCGAGTTTGGCGAATTCGGCCCAGGATGCCTTGGCGAAGCACATTGACAAGAAAACCTTGCAGTTGATTCTGCGCCAGATTCCGATCGACTTTTGGGCAAGAGACGCAAAGAACCGTCGCATCGTGTTCCAGAGCGATCAGTCGGTTGCGATGTGGGGAAATTTGCATGGAGTCACGTTTGACGAGACGCGGATTCCGCCCGAGTTGATTGCGAAGTGGAACGAAGAGATCGATCATGCCCTGCAGGGCGAGACGATTCATCACGAAGGGGTTCTTCCCGACCAAAATGGAAGATCGCTGATTTTCCGGAAATCGTTCAGCCCCATCCGAGACGAAGACGGTAGCGTTTTGGGGGTGCTCGGCATCTTTGTCGACATTACCGAGCAGCGGGAGAAAGAGCGGCTCTTGACCGCGCGTCGAAAACTGGCCGAAAACCTCAACAGGACCTCCGACTGCA
>JASFHG010000303.1:0-5212 GCA_050123355.1 Planctomycetia bacterium | reverse complement strand
TATGTAGGCGATCTGGACGGCAAGGTATACTGCGTGAATGCTGCCAACGGTAATTCGATCTGGAACTTTTCGACCGGGGAAACGATCGACACGGCCGTCAATTTTGATGGAAAGCAAGTCCTGGTCACTTCACAAAACGGAGTTCTATACAGCTTAAACGCTAAGGACGGCAAAGAAATTTGGCATTATGACAGCAAGGACCAACTCCGCTGCTTTCCTTCTATCATCGGGCGTTATGTATTGCTGGGAGGATGTAATTCGCAACTTATCGTAGTCCATCTCGACTCGGGCAAGCAAGTTCAAACGATCGATATCAAAGCTCCGACCGGATCGACAGCAGCCATTGGCGGGAAACTTGCCTTTTTGGGAACCGAAGGAAGAACGTTCTGGGCAATCGACTATATTTCCGGTAAAGTTGCGTGGCAATATCAGGCCGAGAAACGTCCATCCGCGTTTCGCTCCTCGGCTGCAGTAACCGATTCGACCATTTTTGTCGGTTCTCGAGACAAACGACTCCATGCTATTGATCGGGCCTCGGGCGACGCAAAATGGCTCTTTGCCACAAAGGGCAAGATCGACGGATCACCGATCGTACTGAATGACGTGGTCTATTTCGGCTCTGACGACGGACGGCTCTATGCGGTAGATACTAAAGAAGGAAAAGAACTCTGGCACTTCGAACTCGGCGGCACAGTCCTCGGCTCGCCCGCCTTTGTGAAGGATCGGCTTGTCGTCGCGACCGATGATGGCCGAGTGATCTGCTTCGTCAAATCACCAGACGCCAAACCCTAGGGCATATTTTTCTTTTACCGCTACGATATTGTCATGAAACGACCACGACCTTTGATTCTCTGTGAACATCCAACATTACTCGGTGGAGAGCGATCCCTGCTTACGGCGATCGATCAACTTCGCAACCAAATCAATCCAGTCCTACTCGGGCCATCGGAAGGTCCCCTAGCCGAAGCAGTTTGTCAGAGAGAAATCGATTTTCTCACTTACGATTCTACCGATGACCAAGGAAAACGACTTTCGCAAGAACTTCGTCGTGAGCAACTCGCACAGGCAATCCGAAAAGCTCAACCAACAATCGTTCACGCAAACAGTTTATCGATGGCCCGACTGGTAGGGCCGGTCGCTCAATCGCTTGGCGTGGTCTCTTTGGGCCATCTTCGCGACATCTTGCGACTTTCGAACCAGGTGGTCGACGACCTCAACCGCAACACCCGTCTGCTGGCCGTTTCGGAGGCGACTCGACAGTTTCACGTCGAGCAAGGACTCGATCCGGCTCGGACCGAGGTGCTTTATAACGGTATCGATTTGGACCGGTTTCAGCCTCGGTCAAAGTCAGGTTACCTGCATCGCGAGTTGGGTTTGAGCGAGACGTCACACTTGGTCGTAACCATCGGCCAGCTTGGATTGCGAAAAGCACCCGACTTGATCCCTGAGATCGCGGTTCAAGTACTTCGGCAGATACCAGAGACTTATTTTCTCATGGTCGGGAGTCGATGGAGTGAAAAGAAGGAATCACGTCAGCTTGAAGCCGACTTGAAAGAATCAGCTTCACGACTCGATGGCCATATCCGCCTGCTTGGAGTGCGGTCGGATGTCGACCGGCTGCTGAATGAAGTTGATTTACTCTTACATCCTGCTCGCCAGGAACCGCTCGGACGTGTTTTACTCGAAGCGGCCGCAACAGGAACCGCTGTCATCGCAACCGATGTGGGTGGAACGCGTGAAATTTTTCCGCCCGAGCTCGAAGCGGCCACAATTGTTACCAAAGATGACGTGGACGCCATGGCCAAAGCGATTATCGAGTTATTGAAAACCCCATCTCAACGCGAGAAATTGGCCAAGCGAGCCCGCCGGCGTGCAGAAGCCCAGTTCGATGCAGAAATGGCCGCAACAAACCTTTTAGAACATTATCGATCGACATAATACACCTGGGCCAGATCAATTTTCTGATTTATAAGGCAACTCTACTTGAAAAACGGTTCCGACACCGTCCGGCCGATCATTGATTCGTACCCGCCCACGAAGACGCTTGACCAACGTCCGCACGATATAAAGCCCCAGCCCGGTCCCAGGCCGGTCCCGCTTCAACTCGCTACCTAACCGTACAAAACGCCCGAAAATCTTTCGCCGCATCTTCGGAGGGATGCCCCGCCCGTTGTCGCTGATAGTAACAACTGAAAAATCTTCTTGCGGAAAACAGGCAACTTCCACTTCCGGCGGATTGTCCGAATATTTGACCGCGTTGTCAATCAGATTCCGAAACAAAACATCCAGATCGACGCGACGTGCATGGACATAACACGTTTTCGTCTTTAACGCGATCAGATCATGATCGAGTCGATATCGCATGCAAATGGTATCACAACAATCTTGTAATACCGGTGCCAAATCCACTTTTTCCAACTCACTTAATTCGGTCTTTTTGGAAAGCCGACTTGCGTCGAGCATATGGTCAATCAATTGGTCGAGCCGTGTAAGATCTTCCAGCATGGCCTCTTGGAACTTTGCCTGTTCTTCGATACTAGTTTTATGACGGCTCAGCGTTTGAAGACTTAGCTTGATCGAAGCGATCGGTGATTTTAGCTCATGGGTAACACTATCGATGAAATTCGACTGTCGCCGAGTAAGGTTGATCGACTTAATCGTCAGAGCAAGATAGATCGACACACCCACCAGAAGGAAAACATAGATAACCGTTCCTACCGAGAGAAGCGTCCAGAACAGACCTCGTGACCCATCGGTCGCCATGGCACCGAGCACCGCCAGCAAAACCCAGCCAACGATCAACACCACCAGTGCAACGATCATAATAACGCCCAACATAATGGGCAAGCGGCGGTTGGTCATGGATATTTTTTCCCGGCTTTCTCGGTATTCTTGGAGCGTAAATTACTGCGTCGATGCAATTTAACCTAAAATCGGTCGGATTTTCAATAGTGGTATGCCTTTGCCCCGCCAAACCACTTTTTGTCCAGACAAAAACATAAGGAAAATCCTTGCCTTGTCCAGGATATAATTTTAGTTAAATTAACTGGACTTTTTAATAGGGGACATTCCGTAAGTAACTATATATACCGCTATATCATTCCTGATAAAATAGGTTGTTTTTTTCGATCGTCCTACTGACCCCCTCTACTTTCGATTGACAATGTTACATTAGGGGTAGAAATCACGATCTTGTTTTTGCTACAATTTTTCTTAGTGAAAGGTAGTAATAGTTTCTGCAATGTGTGCGTTTACCAAGAACGTTTCTTGAAAGAAGATGTTACTGAGATGGACGGACTTCCTGCTTCGCGATTTTTTCCACCGATTGAAATGGCCAATGAAGATGGGCTGATCGGGGTTGGTGGAAAAATGTCCGTGGAGTGGCTTGTCGATGCCTATGCTCATGGAATCTTTCCCTGGCCTGTCCATGAACGAGACACGCCGATGCTTTGGTGGTCGCCTGATCCCCGAGCGATTCTTCCGATCGAAAAATTTCATGTGCCGCGTCGTTTGCGGCGAACTTGTCGTTCGAATCGATTTCGAGTAACTTTTGACCGCGACTTTCCCGCTGTCATTCGAGCATGCTCGGCAGGGCCCGGGCGTCAAGGATGTACTTGGATCACGCCAAGAATGATCAAGGCCTACGAAGCACTACATCAGGCGGGGAAGGCCCATAGTGTCGATGTTTGGTTCGAAGGCCGTTTGGCCGGAGGGCTTTACGGCGTCGCAATCGGCGGGCTTTTTGCGGCCGAATCAATGTTCTATACGGTCCGCGACGCCTCAAAAGTCGGGCTGGTTTCCTTAGTTGAGCATCTTCAGCAAAAAGGGTATACTCTAATAGATATCCAACAGTTTTCCTCACACTTGGCCCAATTCGGAGCGGTAGAGGTCGAACGAGATGAATATTTGCGTCAGCTTACCAATGCGGTCTGTTTGCCAATTAATTTTTCTTGATGCTAGACATCTTGTGAATCGAAAAACGCAGAGCCGTAAGCTTGCAGGGCACTAATTCTCTTGGTGCGGAAGCACCATCCAAAAAACTATGAAGATACGACTAGGATTAATCGGACTGGGTGAGCCGTGGGCCGAACGACATCGACGCGCGATCCTGGCAATGAACGATCGCTTTGAAATTCGAGCGGTCTGCGACGGAGTCCACCATCGGGCCGAACTGGTCGCCGAAGAACTTGGCATCAGCGCAACCGGCGGATATAGCTCTTTGGTCAAACGGCCGGATATCGATGCCGTGATCATTACTTCGTCGAGCTGGGCCGGCCCCTTGCCGATCTTGGCCGCTTGCGATGCCCAAAAAGCAATCTACTGTAGCCACGATATCGATCTCTTGCCCGAAGAAGTGCAAAAGATCCATAAAAAAGTCGAAAAGGCCGGCATCGCCTTCAGTGCCGAACTGCTCCGTCGTAATGCCCCGGCCACGCTACGCTTGAAAGAACTGATCGCCACACAACTCGGTAAGCCTCAGTTGCTCTTCTGTCATCATCGTTTGGGAGCGGACCGAAATATTCATGGTTCGACGATCGATCCCATTCGACGTGAATTGGTTGAGTTGTTGGATTGGTGCTGTTTTATCGCGGACCAAACCCCCAATTTCGTGACAGGCATTGTTCATAAGCGACATGAAGAGACATACCCTGAAGAGCCTATTGAAGATTATCACTCACTCAGTTTGGCCTTTCCACAGGAAGGCTCTTCAGCTCCAGTGGCCCAGGTCAGTTGTGGACGATACATTCCGACCGCATGGCAAGAGGCCGTCAGTTATCGGCCATTGGCATCATTACAAGTCTCGTGCGAGCGAGGTGTCGCGTTCGTTGATTTGCCAAGCTCATTGGTTTGGTTTGACGAAGCGGGCCGCCATCAAGAATCGCTCGATTGTGAGTTGCCTATTGGCGAACGACTTTTTGACCAGTTTTATCGATCGATCACTAGTCTGGTCCGAAATCGATCCGACTTGGAAGCGATCGCTCGTGCCCATGAGATCATCGCTCGCGCGGAACAAAGCCACGAAGAAGGGCGACGCATGGAAATCTTTACGTAGTTCGCCGTTTTGATAATTTTATTCTTCTGAGAGGTCGTTCAGATCTTGCTCCGAGATCAAACGCAGCTTTTGCGATTGGAGCGTTTCGAAACCAAGATCGATGTTGTCAACCATCAGTCCTACGATAGGCCGGTCGTTCGATTGGAGCATCAAAGGATA
>JASFHG010000302.1:0-5221 GCA_050123355.1 Planctomycetia bacterium | reverse complement strand
GCCTCTTCTGGAGGAAACGCCGCTGAGCAATGATTGCTTGACCATTATATATGTGTAAAAGCTCAAAAACGGGCACCGTTCTTCCAGGGCGGTGCCCTTTTTTGTAACACCATCTTCGGCTCAGCCCAGAACGCAAGTCATCGCTGTTCCCTCAAAAAATGCGATAATACGTCTTTCTTGTCTCATGCTGCCCCTCACCAGCATGGGCCTTGAATCGATATTCAGCAGAGAAACAAACGCAACCTTACACAACAGCTTGTATCCCAAGCCTGATTGTGCTAGAGTGAATCCATGGTTCTTTGCAACTCGAAGAACTGTCTTGCAGGGTGGTATAAAGGGTGGTAGCGTTTTTATTTCACTCCATCAAGGAACAGACCTGGCGTATCTATCATGCAAACCTTTGAAAACACAGGGTGCATTGCATCCTCACGGCCGAATTTCTTTTTTCTCTATCAACGGTGGATCCTTACGGCGGTGGCCGTGATTCTGGCAAGCGGTATCATAACGCAGCCGGCAACCGCGGTAGACATCCAGATGACCTTCAAGAGCGGGAGTTCGGAATTCCCGTCTTACGATCCCGACGGCTCGCGTCTGACCACCTTGATGGGTCATGTCGAAAGCTATTACGAAGACATCTTCGAGAATTCGGGCACGCTCAAGGTGGAATTTTATTACCACACCTTCAGCGACAGTACGCTGGCGCTCCACACCAATTTGGATACCAGCGGTGGACACCCTACGAAATGTCGTATTCAGATCGACACGAACCGAACCTGGTTCATCGACGAGACACCGTTCGACAACAGCGAATTCAACATGGTTCAAACGCTGGCCCGCGACATTTCCGACGTCGGCAGCCGCTACGACGGAAGCGTACCCGACCTGCTCGAATATAGCTACAAAGGGGACGACAACGGCAGCGGCCCGACCGAATCGATCACCGGCTTCGATCTTTGGAGCGTCATGCTGCACGAGATGGGGCACGGCCTGGGCATGACCAGCGCTTGTGCGTGGTGGGAAACGTACTGGGACGAAGACTACGACTTCAACTCGAACCTCGTCTGGGGCAATTCGATGGCCGCCGAATGTTTTTACGACTCGAACAAAAAGGAGTGGGACTACTACCACCTGGCTGCCGCGACGGCCATGTATCCCTCGACGCCTCTCGGGCGACGCAAGCTCCCCAGCGCAACCGACCTGTTCGCGATCGCGTGTGCGGGCGAGTGGGGCGGAAGCATCGACTTGCACCGCAAGGACTTCTACTCGCCGGGCGTCAACGCGAACTTGAACAGCGATTCCCTCTGGTCCGGTAACTGGAGACCCGACTCGACCGAAGACGCTTGGGTGCGTCATGGTGGATCGGCACGTCCTCACGACGCGGATTTCACGGTCAATAATCTGTATGTTGGCGGAGGATCGATCGTTCGCACCAGTACGTATCGAGTTCGCGCCGACCATGATTGTATCGTCGGTAACGGGTCGTCGGACACCGGAACGATTCACGCTCAAGCAGGCGGTGAGTTCCAAGTCGATGGGCTTCTACAAGTCTACGAGGGTTCGCAGATCCTCATGGACGCGACGTCGCTTTTGGATGTCGACGATCTACACATCAACGGCGGTGCCAATTTGACCGGTGCCGGGACGATCGACATCGAGGATCGGATGTTTGTTCACGGCGACCTTATCACCTCCGGCGGCACGCTGACCATCAATAGCGCCGTCAACGTCGACCTCGACGGCAGCAACGGCGGCAAGCTCTACGTGACCGGCGGCGATTTCGTCTGCAACGCGGGCCTGACCGACTCGATCAGCACCTATGTCAAGATCGGCTCCGGCTACAGTGCGACGTTCGCCAACGGCTGGTCCCTTTCCAGCAGTGCGACGATCGACCTGGACGGCTCGACCGCCAATACCGAAATTCACGGTGGCCTGTTCCGTGTTTACGGCGAGGTCAATCTCGTAAAAGACAGCAAGTTTTATTGCGACGCCACGTTCGAGTCGAGCTCGACGATCAACATGCCGAACAGTGCTGATGATATTTACATCTATGAAGATTTGTACATCGAGGCCGGAGCCACGTTCACCGGTGCCGGCCGGCTCTATGCCCTCGATGGGGCGAGCGTGGAAATGCAAGACGGCGCGGATATCGATACTCGGTACCGTGTCCACGGTGATTTTACCATCGAGGAAGGCGATATCGGTACCGCGGTCGCCGACTATGCCATCGCGTTCGCTTCGACGAGCAACGTGATCATGGAGGCCTCGGCCGACGGTGTGTGCGACTTGCTCGACACCAACAACGCGACAACGTACCTTCGAGGTGACTTGACCCTCGACTTCATCGACGGCTATACGCCGGAACATGGCGATTCGTTTACCGTTATCACCTACGACATTCGAAACGGCACGTTCGCCGACATCACCTGGGACGGCGACTTCGACCTGATCGCCAACTACGGCGCGACAGCCTTGACGTTGATGGTCGACTACGGCTACCTGCCCGGAGATGCCAACGGCGACGGGAAGGTCGACAGTTCCGACGCCACCATCCTCGCGGGGAACTGGCAAGCAAACGGCCCCGCCGCGAGCTGGTCGACAGGAGATTTCAACGGCGACGGGATCATCAACAGCTCCGACGCCACGATCCTCGCCGGCAACTGGCAAGCGACCGCCAATTACGCGACCGTCCCCGAACCGAGCACCTGGTGCGGGCTGCTCGCCCTACTGCCGGCCGGACTCGCCGTGCGACTCAAAGTAGGGTGCGTCTGGACGCACCTTCGGAGAAAGCGTTTTTTCTAAAGGTGCGTCCAGACGCACCCTACAGATTCGCACCAACCAACGGAAACGAGCTTTCGCCTCAACCGTGCAGAATTTCCGCCGACCGATCGCCGGGCGGGACGAGGCTCATCTCGGCGGCGAGTTGGCCGAATCGGACCAGGGCCTGGCGCTCCCGGGGGCCGAGGTGGAAACAAAGATAGTCGCGAAAATAGGATAGACATGCTTGCTCCGGCAGCCCGACTTTGATCGACTCGACCCGAGCAATCTCTTCGAACCGACGTTCTCCCTCGTCACGGGCCGCGTCCAGCGCCTGACGAAGCTCGGCCGACTCGAAACCCTCGCGGGCAATCCACGTCGCAAAGACAAACGGCAGCCCGGTCCACTCGCGCCACTCTTCGCCCAAGTCCCACTCGACCGGAAAATCGTGATCCGTGCAGAGCATGGCCCGATCGCCGATCAACATGATCGCGTCGCAATCGCACATCTCGGGCAGGGCATTGATCGGCAGCTCGTAGGTAGTCGGCTGGACTCCGAAACGATAGTTCAACAAAATCCGGGCCAGGGCCGCGCTGGTACGTGAACCTTCGTCCAGTGCCAGCGTTTCGATCCGTTCGGGCGGCACATGACTGTAAAGCTTCACGCTGAGCACCGGCCCGTCGCAAGCGATGCAAGCGGTCGAGAAGATTTTGTAGCCCGGGTGGCGAAAGTACTCGATCGACGGAATCAAAGCCACGTCGAGCAGGTCCTCGGCCAGACAGTCGGCCAACCGGCTCGGCAGATCGACGATCAGATCCGCCTCGGGCGCATACCGGGGCAGGGCCGCGATCAGCGGCTTGCTATTGAGATAGGAAACGGCTCCCACACGCGGCTTGAGTTCGTCCCTCATACTTTTGCTATATCCCCATCCCGCAACATAAAATTTCACTTCCTCTTCGAAAAACGATAGCCGATATACTCCAGCGTCACGACCAAAACAAACGCGGCAACCGCCAAGCCGACGGCCAGCCAAAAATCACCGTCAAACGAATCGGGCCAAACGTTCACCATTTCGGCGTTCTTCGCCTTGACCTTCTCGGACACTTCTTCCACAAATTCCTTGAACGGCCAGATCCTACGGAGCGAACCGAGCATAAAACCGCAGAGAACGGCCATCGTCTGGGCGTGGAAATGGGCCAACAGCCAGCGGAGAAATTTGCTGAACGCCAGAAGACCGACAACACAACCGCTGCCGAAAACCACGACCACCAACAGATTCTCTACCGTCACTTGCCCGTGGACCATGCCTTTGATAATCCCGGTAATGTCGTAATACTTGCCGAGGACCAACAAGATAAACGCACCACTGATCCCGGGCAGGATCATCGCACAGATCGCGATCATGCCACAGAGGAACAAATAAGGATAGCCATCGACCCCCTTCATGAACGGCTGGCCCACGAGCCAATAGGCAAACGCGGCACCCACGATCGCGAAAAGGACACGCAACACATTCCACCGGTCGATCGAACGGGCGACGATCCAGCTCGACGCGAGGATTAGCCCGAAGAACGCGGCCAACGTCGGCTCGATATGAAATTCCAGCAGCCAGTTCATCAGCGTGGCCAGGCCGACGACCCCCAGCCCGATACCACACCCGAGCGTGATGAGGAACCGCAGGTCCATGTGTTCGGCGGCGGCTTGCCACTGTTTTTTGCGTAAGTGGCCCAGAAAGACCCGATCGATATGACTGATCGCGAGGACCAATCGCTCGTAGATCCCGAGGATCAGGGCCATCGTTCCGCCCGAAACCCCCGGCACGATATCGGCGGACCCCATCACCAGCCCGCGAGCAATGTTCGCCAGGTCGGCCGCCCTCGGCATCAGGCTGTTTTTTCCATTCTTTGCAGTAGGTTCTTCATCCATGAGGAGTAGTCTAGCAGATCGGCGACTTGGGGGGAATAGTGAACGCGGATCACTCAAAATAGGGGGTGATTCGCCTTTCCCGAAAATCAGGCCAACCGTTACGTCCCGACCCGGGCGAAGCGATCTTTGGACTTCCGGTCCAAAAATTGCTTCGTGGCCGGCCGACCCCCGATTAGAATAAAAGTTGCGATATGTTTTCTCCTTGGCATATCGTAAGTGAAACAGGTACTGTAGCGTTAGTTCGCTACAACGGGTCGGGAGCCCCTCACTGGGTTCCCGGCCTTTTTTAGTTGGTGCTGAACGCATTTTAGTTGGTGCTTACGCACCATTTGGGAACCCGCTTCCGTTGGGCGCTGGCGGTGGGGACAATATTTTTTCCTGCCCACGTATGGTCGATGGCAAGCCTGGTTGGGAATTTGTATAATGGTGCTACTGTAGGGTGCGTCGAGACGCACCTTTTAGCCGTCGAGCTTGCTCGTCGCTTGAACCGATACTAACGTCGCTCGCATTCCAAAGCGCCAAACAAGCGGCGGATAAATCC
>JASFHG010000301.1:0-5256 GCA_050123355.1 Planctomycetia bacterium | reverse complement strand
TTCGGCGCTTTGGAGTAGTGGTAACGTTTTTGGCTTTTCAATCGACGAGCAAGCTCGACGGCTAAGAGGGTTATTTCTCGTCGAGATAATAGAGAATCACTCGTCCGGGCAAATCCTTCGTCGTGCTTTGCAGCCGGATCGACTTTTGGAAATCGAGCGGGGCGAGGAGGAAGTAGCGCCAGGCGATGCCGTCGCGGTTGCCGCTGGTCATGTCGGCGAAGTCGGTCCTTGGCGAGCCGAGCAGGCCGGACATATCGGGGGCAGCCCAGCCGGGGACCGGTTGGGAGTCGATTTCGAGCTGTGCGATGCCGGGCGTGGCACCTTCCGGAGCGTCGAGGACGACGCCGATCAGGCGGCCTTTGCCTTGTTGCTTGAAGAACACGTCCGTGTCTTGTCCGGCCGGGATGTATTGGGCGTGGAGCCGCATCGGGCCGACCGGCTGGCCGTGGGGGTCGGTTTCGTCCGCGACGACCGATGCCTGGAGGCCGACGTTCATCACCTTTCGCTTGCCACGGTTCCGTAGCGAGACCGTGATCCCGTCGCCGAACGGGATGCCGATATGGCTCGCGTAGCCGAACTCGCTGCGGAAGACGAAGTTATAGATACCGCCCTGTTTCACGAACGCGGGCAGCCAGAATCGGGCCGGCATCGAGATCGACGGCTTCGAACGGCGGTCGACGGTCACTTCGATCCAGAGGTCGTCCGACTGGAGCACTTTTTGGTCGCCGACCAGCATGAGATATTTCACCGTGCCTGATCCGTCGAAGTGGATCATCGGTAATGACTTGCCGGCGTAGACCGTTTGCTGCGGGGTGCGAACCGTTTTGGCCGGATCGTAGTCATGGTAAGTCCCCTTCCTGATCCGCGAGCTTCGGAACTCGGGCGGGGCACGCCATCCACGCGGGATGCCGGTCTCTTCCTGGGCCGTTGAGACGAACGAGTCGACCGGATGTTCTTTCGGCATCGTGACGTACTCGATGTGCGAGTCGATGCCCAAATATCCCCGGGCGACGATCTTCAGCGACTTTTCGTAGCAGAGTATCGCGACCAGCGGCGAGCCGGTGTGGTTGATTTTCGGGAGCACCTTGCGAAGGTCTTTTGGTTTGCAGGTGATCCGCGGCTTCTTTTCGCCGTCGAAGTAAAACGCGAGGGTGCCTTCGGTCTCTTTCGGGATCGCGATCCGCGTCACGACACCCGGCCCGGTCAGGTCGGCCAGGATGAGATCTTCTTGCGGCGGCAGCGGAGCCTTTTCCTTTGGGGGTTTAGGGGGAACCGGAGCTTCTTGGGCTTTTTGTTCTTGAACCGCCGGAGTCTCTTGCGGAGCAGCCGGATCCTCTTGCGGCGATTCGGGGGCCTTTTCCTCGGCCTTGGAAGGATCGGTTTCTTCCGCTTCTTGTGGAATCTCTTCGACTTCCACCACCGGGGCGTCGACATGTTTGGAGACCACGCCGGAGCGGATTTGGTGGTCGAACGCGAGGAACTCGCTGTTCATCAGCCGGTCGATCAGCAGGGCGGCACCGTTCGTCTCGGGATGGGCGTACCATGCCTTCAGGCCGGTTCCGTCGGGGGCCTCGCGGAGTTTGATGTTGCGATAGTGGACCCAACGGCCGTGGTCCTGGAACCCGAGCCAACCGCGGAGCTGGTGGTAACGGAGCTCGGGGTGGAATTTTGTGTTATACTGCTGGACCAGTTGCCCGTTGACCCAGGCGGAGAGCATCCAGCCGTCGGTCTTCAGAACGATATGGTTCCAGTCTTCGGTAAACGGCTCGTCGACACGACAGAACGGTGGGACATTGCAGTAGGCGCTCATCAACGAGTCTTTTTCGATGCCTCTCGATTTTTTTCGATCGATGATTTGCATCTCCATCCCATCGTTCGACGGCCAGCCGAGTTTCGGCGTCCGGATCGCGAGGCCCGAGTTGCCACCCTTTTTGATCTTGTAGTCGAACGCGATCGTGAAGTTTTCGTAGTCCTTGATCGAGCGGATCCAATGGGCGCGGCCCGGCTTGAGGACCAGCTCGCCGTTCTTGGCGACCCACTCGCCCTTCCCATTCTTGTCGGCATTCCAGCCGGTCAGATCCTTGCCGTTGAAAAGCGTCTGGTCAATCGGTTCGGAGGCACGGATGTCGGCGATGACTGCCGCTCCCGCTTCCACGAACAGAGCTAAGCCGAAGCGGCGTTTCGTGTCCATTGGCAACGAGTACAACTCTTTTCCATCGATCTTTACGGTGATCTTTCCATCGGCCCGACGAAGGACCAGAGTATGGGAAGATACCACTATGCGTTTTGAAGGGGAGGAGAGACCAGGATTCAAAACGGTGTCGCCATCAGTGAGTTGGCCACAGCCTTTTGCTTCACACAACGTCAGCGTCAGCCCTTTTCCGGTAGGGACTTCGGGCATGAGGACTTGCAACTTGCTTTTTTTGCCCAAAACCGTCCATTTCAGCCGAATTTCCGAGCGGTCGAACGAGAACCCCGAAAGCAATTCGACACCGTCGGCACTGCCATAGAACGCTCCCTCTCGGGCCTCCCAACCGGTGATCGGTTTCGGGCCATGGTTCCACCCATCGAACGTGCCGGGGTGCATCAGGCTGAGCCCGAACTCGGCCGGTTCGGCGGCGAATGTGGGGATAACCAGAAGGATTAAAATGACGAAAGTCGTAAATGCTTTTCTCATGGTAGGCAAGCCTAAGGTGCGGGAGGGAAGTTTGAAGTTAGAAGTGTGAAAAACCGAAGCCTCGTCCTTTCAAACTTCAAACTTTTTCTACAGTCCTAAAAATTCTTCGAGGGCTTCGCGGAGGGGTTCGGGGTCGACACGGACGCCGGTCCAAAGGCGGATGTTGACGGCCGCTTGGCGAACCAAAAGCGACGGACCATCAATGGTAGCACATCCAAGCACCTTGGCACGGCGAAGCAGTTCGGTGCGGGGAGGGTCGATCGTCACGTCGACGACCAGCGTGTTTTTGTCGAACGAGTTCCAGTCAAGATCCGGCTGTGCGTCGGGATCTTCTTGCGAAAGGGAAGTTGCGTGGATCAAAAAGTCCGTTCCTTCAGGCAGGGTGAGTGGTTCTTCCCAGCCGTGGCCCGAGGCGGTGACTTGTGTTTTTTCGGTAATCATTTGGGCCAGCGCGAGCGCCTTCGGCTCCGAGCGGTTGACGATCGTCAGTTTCCCGACGCCTGCCAGGGCCAACTCGACACAGATCGCTCGTGCGATCCGACCGGCTCCGAGGACCACAGCTTTCTTTTCGGCCAGATCCGTAAGGCCGGCGATCGCTTCGGTGACGGCTTTTCCTTCCGTGTTCTCGCCGATCAGTCCCTCGCTGTCCCGTTTCAGCAGGTTGACCGCTGCGATCAATTCGGCGGCCGGGGTCAGCCGGTCCAAAATTTCGACGATCGGCCGTTCGTGGGGAGGCGTGATGTTCCCGCCGGCAAAGCCCATCGCCCGCATCCCGCGCACGGCGTCCTCGAGGTTCTCGGGACTGACCTCGAGCGTCAGGTATCGCCAGTCGAGGTTGTAATCGCGGAACGCTTTTTCCGTGATGTATTGGGTGGGATTCCCCTCGATCGGATAACCGAGCAGAGCAAGAACAGGTTGAAGCGAAGAACTCGACATTTTTTGGTAGGTGTTTTAATAGGTGCTACCGCACCGATGGGTTGGTAAGTTTTATTGAGTCTAAGATATTTCAAGCTACCAAATACGCCAAGCCGGAATTGGGTGGTAATTCCCTATTACGGATCCGAAATAGGGACTGACGTCCCAATTTCGGCTTGGGATAAAAAAACCGATAACTTTTATCAATCTGAGACCTTTTTAACCGGTCGTATACTCGTAAAACACAAGCTCCCATTATGTCAGTTTATCCTGGGGACGGCAACCCTTCCCCCCTTTGGGTTGTCTTTTGTGGCAGGGTCTCCAGAAAATAGCGATCATGCTCCGACGATGCATTTTTAAAGGCTTTTGCTGAAGATTTTTTATCGGTAAGGCAGGATGCAGAAATGCGATCCTCCAGGTCAGGCATCCTGGTCTTGGAGGACCGTGTCGAGGACTTTCGTGTTGCGTTCTACGGCGAGAATGATCGTCTGCTCTTCCATGCCGTCCGCACTTTTGGCCACCAGCGGGAAAACCTGTCGCCGGTCGGGCAGCGGGAAGCGGAGCACGAAGGTCCCGTCCTCTTTCAGGCGGATTGGCTCTTCCTTGAGCACGACGTGCGAGCCCGGCTCGCAGGCACCGTAGAGGACCATTTCGGCATCGATCTCGAAGTGGAAGTCGATCCGTTCGTCGCCGATCGTTTCGGCGCCCATCCCGTAGATGGTTTTGATCGGCGTCCCGATCGGGCGTCGCAACTTTTCTTCAAAAATCTTTCGCAATTGTGAGTATTCTTCATCGACCTCATAGCCGCCGCTGATCGCGAAGATCCGGTCCGCCTCCTGGGCCACGTCTCGCCAATGCTCGTCGAGCAAGGCCGGTTTCTTTGCCGCGGCCGTGTTGACGACGTTACTGCGTGCCAGACAGTGGAAGTTACTGCCCGAAAGATAGCCGATATCAATCTGATACGACTTCGGTGGATCCTTGACGTCAATATACCAATGGTTTACGCCGCCGTGGATCTCGATGTCTCGTAACAAAGTCCGGACGATCCCGCCGCTACTTTCCTCTTCGATGGTCGAGAGCCGCAAAATCGGCCTTGCCATGTGCCAATATTGCCCCATCGCAACCTTGGCTCGCTCGATCGAAGTAGAAGTTAGCTCCCAATAAGCGTGGAGCCAATAGGGGTCGCGGACCATCATGATGATCCGATCCTGGGTGATCGCTCGGTTGTCGCCGGTGTTTTTGTGAGCGAGGTCCTTCGCCTGGGCCAGTTTGGCGCGAACCTGTTCGAGATGGGCCCGATTTTGGGGCGACATCGCCTTGCGAGGCGATTCGAACCGCCCGTCGGCCGCGCGGATCGGCTTGGGGGTGCCGTTGCGACTGCCTCTTTTTCCATTTCGGCCGGAGCTTTCTTCTTTCGCCAGTTTGAGGATCGCTTTGATGAGTTGCTCTTTACGCATCGAGTGCCAGCCGACAATACCCTCTCGTTTTGCAATAGCGGCCAGGTCTCGGACGGTTTGGGTGCGTAGATGTGCTGCGGTAATCACGAAAATGCCTTACGATGAATTGAAATGAACAGTGAAGTGATACAATAGTGGCGCAACGTCGGCCGAAACCGACGGGCGGTTTGCTTACTCGATATAGGTTCACCCCAACGCCCACCCGCT
>JASFHG010000300.1:0-5256 GCA_050123355.1 Planctomycetia bacterium | reverse complement strand
GTCTTACAGCCGTCGACCGTGGTTTCTTTTGTCGTGACCTTGCAATAAAGAGGTTCCTTCTTTGGTTTTTTGTCCTTATCTTCCTGATCTTTTTCATCGTCGGGGTCTCTCTGGCCCATAACTTGAAGCATGGGCGCAGAAGACTGTTTGAGTGCTTCGTTGATTTGTTGCTGGACGTCTTTACAGTCTTTTTTGATGTGGTCAAACATCTTGTTTGAATCGGCCATCCAGCTAACGGTATAGCTTTTCTGTAGGAGGTCTTGGTTTTTTTGAGGTGTGCTGACCAGTTGGGTCAGGCCTTGCAGGGAAGCATGGAATAATTTCCATTCCGGTCCCTGGCCCCAAAACGAATCGTGGATGGATTCGGGCGTTGTCGTAGTGGCCGAGTTTTGCATGGTTTCGAGGAGTTCCTGGATCCCTTTCAGGGTCGGTCCTCCGTACGCTACATTGAACGTCCCCGGCGGCAGCGAGGCGAACAGGTTGCCATCGATCGGCTTGACGTTTTCCAGCGTTTTCGAAAGCCACGAGCCGGGCTTCATGCCGCAGCGGAACGTGACGCGGGTTACGCCCATGTTGTCGATTTTGGCACCGGCCGCCAGCAGCGTGATGCCGTCGTATATCTCCAATATGTGTTCTTGTGCCGCCTTTTGTTTCTGCTTTCGCTTTTCTCGTTCAAGTTTTATGGCCTTTGTGTCAATTTTTTTGTCGACCCTTTCCTCGCGTACCGTACGGCCTTCGATGGTTTTGTCTACGTCTTCAACCGTGTCGGTGATGTTGAGCGGGACAGGCAGGCCCGGTGGAACGATCAATTCTTCCTCTTCTTCCGGGATCGCTTCGCCCCAATCCTCGGCCCCTTCCCCATCCATGTCCTCGCGGAAATGCCTCGGGTTCATGCCGGCCCGATCAAATTCGGCGACGAGTTGGGCGCGATACGACTTCAGCTCGTTCTGGGTGATGAAGCCGTAGGCGATCTGCTCGTCCATCCATGTTTTCCACGGCTGTACTTCGGCCGCGATCGAGGTCTTGCCTTTCAGGACCAGATCGAGCGCCTCGCGGTCCTCGTCCGGTGCGAGCACGGCGTAGCCGTCCTTCGAGGTCAGCAGCATCGAGACGTCGTTGAGCGTCACGCGGTAGAGGCCTTTTTCGACTTTTTCGGGCTCTTCGAACGCGGCCAGGAATTTCTCGAAATCGGTCGTCGAGCAGAGGAAGACGGTCGACGGGTCTTGATCGAGGTCGATGTCCATTCCCTTTTCCGGCGGCTTGCGGCCAATGTAGAGTGCGGCGATGCTCCCCTTCTCGTCGATCGCGTCTCCCAAGCCGGTCGCCATTTTGAGGATCATGGTCGGGCCGGGGATCGGAAACTGCGTCTTCATCGCGAGCGCCTCGACCGCCTTGTCCGCGCGCGACAGGTCGTCGAGGACCACGAACCCGCTGACCTCCTTCGGGATCATTTCCAAAATCGGCTTCTTCGCCGCGAGGGCAGGGAGCGAGAGTATGGCAAGTAGCATCAGCGAGCAAGTCGCCCATCGTAATCGTGACCCGGTCATGGGGGATCTCCTAAGTTGGAAAATAGTGTTGAGTTTGTTTTTGTTGTTTAGCCGTCGAGCTTGCTCGTCGTTTGGAAAGCCAAAAACGGTGCTATTGATTTAAATCGACGAGCAAGCTCGACGGCTAAATTCTTTTGGAGTGCGGTGACTTGTCACCGCTTTCCTTTTCAAACCACGGCGGAATTGCTCGTCCGCGTTCAAAAAATGAACCGACTTGAAATTCCAAATTGCCGACAATCGCGACGGCTAACGTGGTTGTGATGCGTCTAAGTGTTTTTCTATTTCCGTCCAATATTCGATCGTGGTATGCAAGGTATCGATCGTGACAACGATCGTGACTTCGAATAATTCCTTTGTGGCGACCGTTGCCAAGCCTATCGAGGGTGAATTCTTGATCTTCGGCAGCTTGTCGAGGTCGTATGAGCGATCGTGTATGGGGACCGTCATGGTCATGAGCCATTCGATATACTTTGCCATACCGCATGGACTCAAGAAGTATTTTGCTTGGGCCTCTGCCGGGAGCATCGTGAGGGTCGGTTTGACGTCGGCCCGCTCGGTGAACCCTCCCTTTGACGTTTTGGTTTTTTGGAGCAGCGTTTTGCGAAACTTGGGGTCGCTACAATAGGTCGACAGGATGCGCCGGTCGTCGAGTTGGATATTATACTCGCGGAGCTGTCCTTTGGAAACATAGACCTTTTCCAGGAGCGGCTCGATGTTATCGATTTTGAAGTCCTTTTTAAGGTCTTCGGTTTTGTCTTCCAAATATTTGGACAGGTCCAACGAAACGGCCAGTGTTTTTTGGCCTTCGGTGTAGGTTTTCTCGGTTTGCGACTTGAAGGACGGGGCACCGGTTTCTTTATTGAAGTACTCGCACCATTGTTTGAGGACTTCGGCGTCTTTTTCGATGTTGTGGAGCCCACGATCCGTGTCGGCCATCCAGGAGATGGCACAAATGTTCTCGAACGCGGCCTGTTGCTCTCGCGGGACACCGAGCAGGAAGCTGCGGCATTGTAGATCATGCTCAAAATAGTCGTCGGGCCAGCCGTAACAGAAAGCCATCCAGTTCTCGTCCAGCGAGGGATCTTTCGGCTGTAAGGCGGGCACCGATTTATACATGTTATCCCAAAAGGTCTGGAAGTCTTTATTCGGCTTGACCAAGGTGGTTTTGCCGCCGGCCAGCACGAAATCTTCATCCGGCAAGGAGGTCAGTAGGTCGTCAGGAACGTGGTGCCGCGTCGAGAAAATGCTGGAGAGTGCCGAGTCGGTAGCCATGCCGCACCGAAGCGTCAGGTAAATGGCTTCCTCTTTATTGATTTTAACTCCAATGGCCAGCAGGTCGACGCTGTCGTAGATCTTCATGATGTAATCCACGGATTCTTGCTGGGCGATTGCCAACTTGTCTTTCGAGATGGAATTTTTGGTTTTCTCTTTGTCGGGAGTATGATAGGGAGCCCAAAGATCTTCCGGGGGACGACTAAAAAGCGGGGCACTGCCCGGAAAAGGGAATGTCCGGTAGGAATTCAGTTGTTTCAGGTTCGATTTTTGCATGCTGCCGAGGAATATGCCGCGGTATGCAGTTCGCAGGCTTTTCGTCAGGAAGCAATACGCGAGCTGTTCGTCGATCCACGATTTCCAGGGTTGCACTTCCGCCGCGATACTGGTTTTGAATTGAAGCACGCGATCGAGCCACTCGCGATTTTTCTTGGCTGTAAGCAGGGCATAGCCGTCTTTTGGGGCCAAAAGCATCGGAGTGCCGAAGAGTGTCCATTCGTACAGGCCTTCATCGATGTTGGATAGGTTTTTTAAAATGTCCTGAAACTTACGGTCATCCTTTACGGGCAACAGAAGCACGCCCGACTTGAGGATTCGAGATTTGTAGTCATCTTCTTCCGCCTTGTCGACTTGTTCCGGAACAAAGTAGATCACCGCGAGGTTTCCGTGCATGTCGACCGGCAATTCCTGCAAGGTTACCATCTTGAGGATTATGCTTGGTCTGGTGATCGGAAATTGTATCTTCGCTGCCAATATCTCGGTCGCCTTGTCCACTTGCGACAGATCGCGAAGGACCACAAATCCGGCTGCGTCCTTGGGGATCATCTCCAGGATCGGCTTCCTCGCCGAAGCCGCCAGGGCAGGGAGCGAGAGAGTGACGAGCAGGGTCACGGTAACAATCCATCGTAAACCGGTCATGGGATCTCCTAAGTTGAAAAAGTGTTGAGTTTGTTTTTTTAGCCGTCGAGCTTGCTCGTCGTTTTTTAGTAGGTGCTGTCGCACCATTTGGGAACCCGCTCCCGTTGGTCGCTAGCATGTTCCCTTAGCCGCCGCGGATTTATCCGCCGCTTGTTCGGCGCTTTGAGGTAGTGGTAACGTTTTTGATTTTTCCAATCGCCGAACAAGCTCGGCGGCTAAATTCTTTTGGAGTGCGGTGACTTGTCACCGCTTTCCTTTTCAAACCACGGCGGAATTGCTCGTCCGCGTTCAAAAAATGAACCGACTTGAAATCCAAATTGCCGAGCTTGTTTGGCGCACTCCAAAAAACTATCGTAACACAACGCCTATCACGCGGGGGCAAGCCCCGCCGCTAACAAATTTTTAAAAGCACCCTTCCATAAATGCTTTTTCAAAAAGGTGCGTCTTGACGCACCCTACCAAAAAATTACAAGTGCAGTTCCACGACGTCGCGGTCGTGGAGTTCGTAGTCGCCTTTGACTATGGTGCCATCGTGGACGGCGGTGCCCCAGACGCGGGCGAATTTCAGGCCCTCGGTGTAGTCCTTGTGGACGTAGCCGGCCAGGTCGAGGAGCGTTTGGCCGCGGCGGACGGTGAACGGGCGGTCCAGGTCGGGCTCTTTCGCCGTGGGGAGCTTTGTGTACACTCGAACGACGTCCATCCGGCGGTAAATTTCGTTGCGGAGCTTTTCGAGCGACTCGTTCGTCTCGGTTCCCGGTTCGGGCTTGGCACAGACCGGGTACTCGTCGAAGTCGGCGTCGCACAGTTCGTGGAACAGTTCGAGTCGGGCCATCGCGTCGGGCAGGTCGATCTTGGTCGGCACGAGCAGCGTTTGCGTATACGTGGTGCCGATGTCCTCTTGGTCGAGATACGACTCTCGGCCGAGCCGGGTCTTTGTCGAGTTTAGCCGGTCGAGCGCCTCTTGGCACTGCTCGACGCCGTCGTCCGAGCCCAGGTCGAGCATCAGCAGCGCGAGGTCGGCCGAGCGGGTCAGGCCGTAGACGTACGACTCGATGAAGTCGGCGGTGATCGGCGGCAGGTCGATCAGTTGGACCGTCACGTCTTCCCACGGCATCATGCCGGGCATCGGGGCATGGGTGGTGAACGGATAGTCGGCCACTTCGGGCGTGGCGCGGGTCATCGTCGCGAGCAGTTGGCTCTTGCCGGTGTTCGGCCCGCCGAGCAGGACGACCGTCCCGGCCCCTTGTCGCGGGATCCGTACGCCGGCCCGTTTGCCGCCTTTCTTGCCGCCGCCCGACTCGATCTCTTTCTTGAGCTTCGAGATCTTCGTCTTCAGCGATGCCTGGAGGTGGTCAGTTCCTTTATGCTTCGGGATCTCCGCGAGCATGACCTGGAGGCAGCTTAATTCCTCCTCGGGCGTACCGGCCTGGCGATACGCTTGTTCGGCCTTGTGGTATTGTTGGGTCAGATTCGCCGGCATGGCTTGGCAGACTCGTGCTCGTGGTTTGGATAAGTATTT
>JASFHG010000299.1:0-5276 GCA_050123355.1 Planctomycetia bacterium | reverse complement strand
ACACCGTGCAGGCGATGCAACAATCTACGCTCGTTCTGGCCAAAAACGTTCGGACCAGCGACGTAGCGAAAACGCGACTCTATGTCAAAACGGTCCCTCGCGGTGCCTCGATCCGCATCAACGACATCGATCAAGGCAAATCGAACCAACTGATCACGATTCCTGAAAACCTCATCCCACAGGGAGAAAAGTCGATCGAATTGACGGTCAATGTCATGCTCGGCGACCACTGCGAAAAAAGCGAGCAAGTAAAAATCACCCGCGGCCGGATCCAACGTGTCGAATTCCGCTTCGACGAAGAACGGGCATCCGCAGACCGAGCCGTTACGGACACGGCCAAGAATACCGGCCGATCCATCTCCCCGCCGCCACCGGCCACAATGGAGAAGGATGAAGAATCCGCGACGGTCAAGAAAATCAAGAAGGGGGCCGGCATCAAGGTCCTCTCACAACGGTCACTCACGATGCCCGGGGCGATTCGAGAGATCGTCGCCGACCCGGACGGCGGGCTGTTGGTACTCTACTCACGCTATTCCATCTTGAAAGGGATCGCTTCCTACCACGTGGCCCATTACAACGCCGCCGGCAAATTGGACTGGAAACTCGAAGACATCAGAAACACTCCCAAAAGCAAAAACTTCAAAAAGCCGCTCCGAACGGCCAGTGGTGATTATCTTTTGTATGGCGAGGAACACGATTTCGCCAAAGTCGCCAACACAGCCTACGAACCGTTTGCGATCCGCGTCTCGGCAAATGGAAAAATCCTTCCGTGGAAAAACGAGCTCCGGAAAAAACAAAAAGGCTATCGGGTCCGCACCGCGACGACAACGCCCGAAGGAGGCTTCCTCTTCGCCGGCACCCACTATACGTCCACTCCACCGTCCGACAAGAAAGAGATCGAACACGCCGCGTTGTGGCTTTGCCAAGTAGATGCCAACGGTAAGAAACTTTGGGAGAAAAGGTTCCCGCAAGCGAGCCGGCCGCTATCGATCTCTGCCTGTGCCAAAGGTGGATATGTTATCGCCGGTCAACTCCTGACACCCGAGACGGTCACCTTGAAAAAACGTACCCTGGCAATGTTTGAATCGGGCCCGACCTGGATGTGTTACCTCGATAAAAACGGAGAGATGCTCTGGGACACCCGTCTCAGCGACGAGGCTTACCGAGTCCAGTCCAAGGTACTGCCGACTCCGCACGGCTTCCTACTGTTCAGCTATAAGACGATCAAAAGACCATCGAAACGCACCACATTTGAACCTCGCCTCATGCATGTCGATCTCACCGGCAAAAAGAGAAGTCTCCCCCTCAGCCTCAAAAACACCTACCTAGACACAAAGCAGGCCATTCTCACGCCAACCGAAGACATCTTGGTCGTTGTGTCAAAGAAAACAGGAGACAAAAAAGACCCGAAGAGAGAGCCGGGACTTCTCCGTATCAGTTCCGGACAAATCTTGAAAGAAAGCATCAGCATACTGGAAGGGCTGAAGTCCATCAGCAAAATCGAGCCTCTGTCCGACGGAAAATGCCTCCTCATCAGCAACGGTAGAGTCAGCCGGGAAGATGCTGTTTCGAAACAAGCCCGAAAAGTCATCTTCACTACGGTCAAAGTGCGTCCCTAACCACCGTCTCCGCCAACCCCGGAGAATAAGAGCCTATCCGAAAATCGGGATAGGGAACAGGTTCCTAAAAAAGGAAACCAGTCCCGGTTTTCGGATAGCTCTAAACACCGGATGAAAGAACATGCACCTACGACTCTTACAAAACGGCATTTGAATAAATAGTCGTTAAAGACGTCGTATACCGGCAATAGCCATCCTTCCACCACACGAACAACGTTGACAGGCACCCCCACTATGGTATAATGGCAGCTTGATACAAACGTGTTTGCAGTGACCAAACAAACCTAGACCGGCCTGGGCATGCTGAACGCCGGTCCACGTATCGTACGCTACCGTTAGCCGTGGGGGAATGCCTGTCTTTATTGGTATTCACCCCGCGGCTAGCCTTTTATGGAAGGTTGATACTTTCCTATTCTGCATCATCGCTTGCAAGCGCCGCTTCTACCTCGCGGATCTTCGAAAAATCGATCTCGCCAAGCAGGGTCTGGTGGAAAGAGGTATCGGCCGGGTCGGGCACAAAGGTGACCTCGTACGTCTTCGGCTTCAGGTTGGGAATCGAACAAGGAGTGCGGAACGGCTGCCCTTTCTTTGCCCCTTCGGTCTGAAGAATCTGCTCTCCATTAATAAGTACCGTCGCCTCGGGCGGGTCGCTGATAAAGTTGACAATAATCGATTCCGAGACAGGGGACACAGGGGTCCGGAACCAGTTGTTTTCATACAAACCCCACACCCCCAGTACGATCAGCACGGCGGCCACCCCGGTAAGGCTCCACTTCCACCGCCCGGTTTCTTTTTGTTTTAAAGATGACGCCGGTTTCTCGGCCAAGGCCGCTTGCATCTTGTGCAGCGCATCGAGCATCGCCTTGGCACTGGAGAAACGTTCCGACCGGTTCGGCGAACAAGCGGTAAGGACCAGCCGGTTCAAAATGGCCAAACGCCGATCACTGGTAAACGATTTACCCCGCAGCCCGGAGGACGGATACCGTTCGGCAGGCAAACCGGTGATCATCTCGTAAATCACCAGCCCGGCCGCGTAGACATCCGCCTGGGCGTCCATCTGTCCGTCAGGTGGCATGTACTGGCGTGTGCCGACACACGAAAGCAACGGGCTGCTCGGCGTGAGCAGTCCAAAGTCAGCCAGCTTGATACGTCCCCCGACAATCAAACAATTCGACGGTTTGACATCACGATGGACCATGCCCGACTCGTGCAAACACACCAGCGCCGCCAGAAGCTCCTCGGCAAACTGCATGGCCTCTTCACTTTCCAGCGGCCCAAACGCGAGCCGGCTTTCGAGCGTTGCAGGCGAATACGGCCCATCAACCGTGATCGGTTGGCCTGAAAGGTTGTCGGCCGGTTCCATCACATAAAATAGATGCGAGTCGGTCCGCCCGACATGAAAGATTTCGGCCAGATTGGGATGCTTGGCCTGTAGATTTTCTTCGAGATAAGTAAGCGAACTGATCTCCCGGGAGGCCGTTTTTTGGTTCGAACCGGCCTCGGTCGTGATCACCTTGATGGCCCTAAGCGCCGAAGTCGTCCGATTTCTCGCCAGCCAAACATGCCCAAACGCACCCGAGCCGATCTGATGCAAAATCTCGAAGTCAGGGATCGTCGGTTTATGATCCATGGCTGTAAAGTTTGAGGCTTGAAGTGTGAAAGACATCATTGCAGTTCTTCAAACTTCTAATTTCAAACTTCCTTTCCGTTTTTCTTTGTTTCGTGTAGGGAAGAGCCGTGCCGGTCTAACGGCATCGCTCCATTGAGCATATTGGTTTGGGTCCGGGTGATCAGCTTTCGCTGGAGCGACGCACCCGGGTCTTCGGCCATGATCGCTTGCAACTCTTTGCAAAGCCGGCCTTCGCGACGGTAGCCGGCCCCCAACTCCTTCAGCCTTCGGAGCACTTTGGCTCGGGCCAGATAGACCGCATTTCGGGTTTGGCCGGTCAGTTCGGCAGTCGCTTCGCCCGAAAGACCATGGATCGCGGTAAACTCGAACGCCTGATAGGTCTTCGGGCTGACCTCTTTGCGAACGAGGTCTAACAGCGAAGCCAGAACATTCCGCTCGAACGCCGCCTCCCACTGAGCATCGGGAGCCGCTCCCTTTTCGTCCACCAAGAGTTCTTCAGGCCGAGCTTCTGCAGAAAGCGGCTGCGCAAGATGAGCGATTCGGCGATCTGGCCGGCGACGGAGCATGGCGGCCGTATTTCGGACCACACCACCAAGCCAGTCGCGGAACCGGCCTTTGGTCTTATCGAAGGTAAACAAGCTCTTCGAGCGGAAGATGGCCAACATCACCTCTTGAACCACCTCTTCGGCCGTGTGGTCCGAGCACCCACGACGACGAGCCGACAAATAAATCAGCCGCCAATAGCTCTCGAAGAACGCCTCCCAAGCAAACGGCGCAGTACCGTCGCGAAGCTGTTCAATGAGTGTAAGACTCGTGTTGATCGACATAGATGTTTCAGGGGTGAGAAGTGCGTACTTCAAGTTCAGGCATAAACTTTTGGCAGTGTTACCAACGCCTTCTATTATACAGACTTCCGGGCGAAACGTCAATTCATCCACGACCGCGTAAAGAGTTTACGCGTCGATCGAAAAACCGCCACTGTCCGGTTCCGAAACCGTTTCGCTCGGCGTCTTTTTGGGCCCGGAAAGTGTACTCGGCCCGGAAACGCCACGGCTCACACCGGCAGAAAAAAATGGCGAGGGAGCATAGGTCGCCATGGGGGCCGTCATCGGATTGCCGGCCGGAGGGTTGGCGTCGCCGGCGGTTGCATGAATCGCAAACGAATCGATATCGGCGTTGACGATCTTCTTCTCTTCACACCGCTGATCCAAGATCGCCGCGTCGTTATGTTGCCCACCATTCTCGGTGGTCATTTGCTCGCAGACCATCTTCCAGGTGGTCCGCTCTTCTTCCAGGATCCGGATCGCGTCGGCCAACAGTTGATTATTCTCCGGCAGACTTGCGTCGGAAAGAGACCGTGCGACAAAAACGTAAATCGGGGCAACTTTCCCTACCAACTCCTGATCGACATCGGGTCGCAGCCCGGCGATTATCTCGGTAACGATACGATGGGCCCGTCCGATCGCCTCACAAGTGGCTGCTTCGTCTCCCTGTTCACGATGAACCTGCGCTTTTTTGGCAAAACGAATCGCCGCTTCGATCAAGATCAATTGAAGTTTTTGAGGCGTCGCGGTATGGACCTGTGCTTCGAGATAGGAATTGGAATTTTGGGACATCATGTTTATAAAGTTCCTTTTTGAAAGTGGTGATACAATGGGGGATTATTGGAATGCCACTATAGTATAGGTCAAGAGTAAGACAGGCGGATCAGAAAGAAGCAAAAACATCGAGACCTAGCCGCAATGGAATCCGTTCATGTCATGAGAATGCATCCTTAAATCACGAAAGACAACTAATCGTTATTTCGGTTCACGTAGGACAGATCAAGCGGCGCGATCGAATCGATGGTAGATTGGTAAGACTGAAGCTTGGAAATGGCCAGTTCCATATAATAAAAGTCCCAAAGCAATCGCTCTCGCTCCGCCGCAAGACGCTCGTTCATGAATTCGATATGCTCTTCGTTGTCGGCAATCAACGTATCCAACGTTTGAAAACGGATCGCCATCATCGAGGTATCTTGGCCAATC
>JASFHG010000298.1:0-5279 GCA_050123355.1 Planctomycetia bacterium | reverse complement strand
GCTCTCCGCAGGCGTTCGGATCGAAAACCTCGAGAAAATGCCGGAATCCCTTGGATTCGGCTTCGATGCGAAATGCCCTGTACGCTTCGAGGGTCGCCAGATCGAGATCGACATCGTTGTTGAACGTGACGGAATAGAGCCCGAAGTCGGCCCCGATCGACGGCTGCCCGGGTTCGCACTCGGCCTTGCCGCACATGATGTGATCGATCGTTGCCGTCCGGAAGGGCTGCGATGGCTGCGTGGTGTAGCGGCCACTCCCGGAGGCAAGCCAGATGTCGGTGGTATCGTTCGCACGAACCGCCGGGGTGATGGGCGAATGGTCAAAGAGCCGTTCCTGGATGGTGAGCACCTCGCTCGAACTGGCGCTCATCAGCATGATGTCGACCAACCCCTGGGCGATGATGTCGCGCATCAGTTGGCGATATTCCGCAAGACTCCGAAATTTCGCCTCGCCGGCATAGTGCTCGGGACTGCGACCCGGGGCGGAGAGCCCGAACGCCATGTCGGCGTCCTTGGCGTCGGCGATGATGAAATCCTTGCAGGAAGGATCGGCCAAGATCCGCGTCAGTTTTTGGTCGAGTGATTTTTCCATGGACATTCTCCGTCGTTCACCGAGCACACAGGATTCAACAGAACCGGTTTCACAGCTTAAAATCGTTCCATTTTTATACAACATCTTGTGGTCATCCGAAGGATCAACCACAAGATATGGACCGCCAGAAATTCATGAAACCACTTCTAATATACCTTTCTTCCTTTCTTGCCACAACACGACGTTATTCTTTATTGAGTCTCAGGTATTTAAAGATATATCGTCAAGCCGGAATTGGGACATCAGTCCCTATTCCGGATCCGAAATAGGGCACGCTTCGCGGCCCAATTTCGGCTTGGAACAAGAAAACTTGTAACTTTAGATACCTGAGACTCAATAGCAACGTTCAATCTACCTCGCTCCCGAGCAACGTCACGTTCTCATTCGGGTCTGTGCCATGGGGCCCTGTGATTTCTTGGGGCTCCTTTTCCGCCGATTGCGACCGGACGCCGTTGCGGCGGAGGAGAAATCCGTGGTTCCGTTCCAGCCAGATCAGGCCCGCCAGTCCCAGGAGCACCAGGACCATGCCACTCCCCTGCTGGACGCTCAGACGCGTATCCCAGACGACCGCATCGACTATCGCGATGATCACCGGCACACTGAGCATCCACATTCGCAATTTCCAGACGGGGAGTCGCCGGAGTGTTACATAGTACAGCGCAAGATAGACGGCAAAACAAACGCCAAAAAGCACAACCCAAAGCCAGGCCATCGGGTCGGCAAGCGCCGAGCCGCTCGTTGCAATTTCGTTCCGGATGAGCATGAGTCCGAGGAAGCCCAAACCCGTGATCGAGACGTTGATCAGGGCAACCGCTTCGGTGTCCATGGACACGAAGATCCGGCGGAGCACAAACGCGTTGACGGCAAAGCCCAGGGCGGCTCCGACCACCATCAGATCTCCGACGATATGCGGCTCCAGTTCGGAAAAACGCACTTCCGCCACACAGGCGACGCCAAAAAGCATGATGGGCAACAGCGCAAGCTCTCGCCAACCAATGCGCTCCAATCCGAGCATGGTGCCGATCAGCACGACA
The DNA here is from genome assembly GCA_050123355.1 of Planctomycetia bacterium. Classification (GTDB taxonomy): domain Bacteria; phylum Planctomycetota; class Planctomycetia; order Pirellulales; family Thermoguttaceae; genus JASFHG01. The sequence goes on along the minus strand of JASFHG010000298.1, from coordinate 3,653 downwards.
AATACGATATCGAGTCGATAGAGCAAGGCGTAGTTGGTGGCCGTCGTCAGTCCCTTCATCGCGGCGAACAATAACAGGTTGATGGCAATCGCGTTGAAGCCCATCAGGACCAGCCACCACCCGGCTCCCCGCGGCGCCAGCCGGCGCCAACCGGCACCACGGCTAAGGACCCAGCACGCCAGCAGCGCCACGGTGAAAATTCGCGAAATCGCACCGACCATACCGATCGACCAATGCGTGAGCGCGACCTTCATCAGCAACGTTTCGACAACCATGCCGAGGACGGTCAGGATGGTCAGGATCTTGATGGGCATGCAGGTTTTCCTTGTCGACCTCTGTTAATGTGATCTGCATTGCTAATGAACCGTTCTACGGCCATAAATCCAGCAAACCCGGCTGGAACAGCCGCGTTTGCGGTTGCGCAACGATCATTAAATACATCGGGATCAATGTGAGCAATCTTGATTCGCGCCGACGTTGGGATTACCCGATTTGCCGGACGAACGCCATTCGACCGGCACGACGGTGCCGTTTTCGTGGGACTCCAGTGCCGCGGTGAAGAGCCGGTGGCTCATTGTCGCTTCGTTAGGCGTGGCGCATCCGGCGAAGCGGCCGGGCAGACTCTTGCCCGTCAGTTCATGAAGGAATCCAGCCCACATCTGAAGAATGGCGTCCGAGAATCCGAACTCGAAGATTTTGCCGGTGATGGTCTCGTAGGACGTCTCATAGCCCATGTCGATCTGCCCCCAGATCTGCTCACCACCATCGTACTTCAGTTGACGCAAACGTTTGGGGTTCTTGGTCGAGAAGCGAGCGGATGCTTGGGTCCCGAGCACGCTTAAGTACCATGTGTCCTTTTCGCCCGGCGCGATCCGTTGAGTCTTGAGCGTCATCGGAAACGGCTTGCCCGTGACGGGATCGACCGCTTCACACAACAGCGTGGCATTATCCCAAGTCTCGCAGGGGACCAAATCGCCCTGCCCGTCGGGGCGCTGCTCGACAATATTCGAGAGAACGGCTCGAACGTTTCTCGGCAGCCACCCGGCGCGGAAAGGAACGTGGCACACGTGCATGCCCAGATCACCCAGGCACCCATAGCGACCATTGTAGCGAATCATTCGTTTCCAATTGATCGCCTTGTCAGGATCAAGATCGCTCGAATGGAGGAAACCGGCTTCAACCTCGATGATCCGGCCAAATTCCGTATTCTCGATCATCTGGCCGATTCGTTGCACGGCGGGAATAAAGGGAAATTCCGACGCGCATCGCACCAAGACATCGGGATGGGCTTGAAGGCATTCGGTAATCTTCCGGTTGGCGGCCTGGTCGATACCAAACGGCTTCTCGCCCATCAAGGCCTTGCCGGACTCGATCACTGCACAGTAGATCTCTTCGTGGAGATGATGGGGTACGGCAACATAGACGGCATCGATTTCCTTGTCGGCCAACAACGCCGTGTAGTCATCCGTGACCAGACGCAACGATGGAACATGGGTCTGATACCAGGTGTGCAACGAAGCGTTGGTATCGCAGATCGCCACAATCTCGGGCCGAGCGTCGCTGTCGAGTAAATGCCCCCAGCGCATCGCTGCGCTGGCGAACTCACGGCCCATCAGGCCACAACCGATAATTCCAAAACGTATATTCTTCATCATCATGTCAGATTTTATATTGGGGAACTTTCATGCGTTGGCCGCCCTTCAAGGCCGACTGGTGGGCGACGACGCCGGGCACCGTCATATTCAGGGCCTGAACCACGTCGACCAGCGGTTTGCGGTCTTCGAGGATCGCCCTGACAAACTCCTCGGTAAGATGTCCGTGTGCCCCTCCGTGGCTACCAGGTTTGACACCCGGGGGCAACGGAGGCCTTTTAAGGTTTGGCAGTTTCTTCATGGTCCCGTTGTACTTCATACCGTTCATCCAGCCAAGTTCGCCGAAGACGCGGCCCGTCTCTCCCCCCTTGTTGCGAGTGGCTTTCGCCTTGAGCATGCGGGAGGTACCGCCCTCGGAGGTTTCAAACAGGGCAATCTCGTCGCTAAACGGGTTATCGTCGTACTTATTTCCACCCGGCTGTACGTCGGCCATCTTTCCGTGGAATCCCAAACAGGAGACCGACGTGAATGTTTTGTCGGTAACGCCGATGTAGTAGGCCGTCGAGTGCGTGGGATACCACAAGGGCGGCAACCCGGTCCGCCACTCTTTATAGGACCGTATGGGCTTCGCGCAATAATGGTAATACTCACCTTCGGAATAAATGAGCCGGCCGAAGCCGCCCGCCATGTAAATCTGTCGCATCGCGTAGTTATCCGCGTGGAAACACGACGTTTCGAACATCATGTACTTCAGGCCGGTGGTCTTGACCGTCTCGAACAACTGGTCCGCCTGCTCGATCGATCCGAAAACGGCCGGCACCGCACAGGCAGCGTGTTTGCCATGCTTGAGCACCTCGATGCAATGTCGGGCATGACTGGGCGCGTCGGTAGCCACGAAGACCGCCTCGATAGAGTCGTCCTTGACCAGCTCTTCGAGCGACGGATACTTCTTCTTGCAACGGCACGCCTTGGCCAATTGGTCACAGCGGTCGGGAAACAGGTCGCTGACGGCCACGACCTCCACATTGGGATGATCCTGAAACCCGAACGCGGCACCGAACCTGCAAACACCATAGCCGACAATGCCAACGCGAATTTTCCGATCCGAGACGGGCTGCCAGCCCTTCGATGTGTTTGCATCGGGACGTTCTTCCTCGAAGCCCTGGATGACTTCCTTCTTGCCATCAGTCTTTTTGGCATCGGCGGCACTCGCCGAACCCTGGAGACCAATGGCCGCCGCGCCCAGGCCAACCGTCTGCAGGAACGCGCGTCTTGTGGTGGGATTATTCATGGTAGGTACTCCTTAAAATGGTAGGAACGGTTTAGGTAAGCTCTTTTTCGGCCGCGGCGATAGCCTCTTCAATCAGCGTCAAGCCTCGCGTGGCCGTTTCGAAGTCCATCACGATGGGTGGACTCATTCGGAGGATATGGCCTGCGGGAATCCAAGCCAGGCCGTTTCGGAAAGCATGCCGGTAGACGAATTCGCCGGCCTTCGTGAATGGCTCCTTCGTCTCGCGATTCTTCACCAGCTCGATTCCCATCAGCGCGCCGCGACAACGAACGTCGCCGATGATCGTATGGCGTTCTTTCATCTCGCGCAGGATCGCCATGCAATGTTGCCCCAGGGCGGTGCAGTATTCGAGCAAATTCTCTTGCTCGATGACTTCGGTGCTCGCCAGCGCCGCAGCGCAGGCCATCGGATTCCCGCCGTAACTGCTCGAAGCAGAGATCTTCTCGAAGCTCTCTTTGTGCGGCTCGCGCACCGCGACGCATGTCACGGGGAACCCGTTGCCGAAGCCCTTGCCGAGTGTGACGATGTCGGGCACGACGCCCCAATGCTCCATGCAAAGCCACTTACCGGTTCGCCCCCAGCCGGTAAGCACCTCGTCGGCCATGAGCAGTAGACCGCGCTGGTCACAAAACGCGCGGAGCTTCGGGAAGAAATCGTCGGGCGGCATGACCGAGCCGCCCCAGCCTTGAATCGGCTCGAGCACGAATCCGGCCACGTCGCCCACCGTGGCCTTATCCAAATACTCGTCGTAGAAGGCAAGATACTGGTCC
>JASFHG010000297.1:0-5291 GCA_050123355.1 Planctomycetia bacterium | reverse complement strand
ATAAAACTATCGGTATTTTAGGGGTGACTCGGGATATCGATGAGCGCAAAAAAATGGAAGATGAACTCCGTCGTGCCAAGGATGCTGCCGAAGCGGCGACCCGATCGAAAAGCCAGTTCCTCGCGACGATCAGCCACGAAATCCGCATACCGATGACTTCGATTCTCGGTTATGCCGATCTCTTGCTGGATCCCACGGTCAATGCGAGTACTCGAAATAACTATGCCGCCACGATCCGACGTAGTGGCGAGAACTTGCTGGTATTGATCAACGATATTCTTGATATTTCGAAGATCGAAGCCGGCAAGATGGGGCTGGAGATCGCGCCATGCAAGGTCGTGTCGCTTTTGGCCGACGTGGCAAGTGTGATGCGGCCGCGTGCCAAGATGAATAATATTTCGTTTGCGGTGGAGTGTAAGGGGTCGATTCCCGAAACTATCTCAACCGACGGCGCTCGGTTGCGACAGATTATCCTCAACTTGGTCGGTAACGCGGTGAAGTTTACCGAAAAAGGAGGCGTTCGGATTATCGTTTCGTTTCTCGAGAAGGGTAAAGTTTTTGACGATCAAGCGGCCGTGCAATTTCAGGTAATCGATACCGGTATCGGAATACATGAGGAGATCCTGAAACGACTTTTCCAACCGTTCGTGCAAGGGGATACCAAGATCACTCAGCGATTTGGCGGTACCGGTCTCGGGCTGGCGATCTCGCGTCATCTTGCTCAGATGTTGGGTGGAGACCTTTCGGTGGAAAGTGTATGGGAAGAAGGCAGTACGTTTACCTTGACCGTGCCGACCGGAGATCTGGAAGGGGTGCGTCTCCTGGAGTGTCCCAACGAAGTGGTGCACGAAACCAAGGAACGTGTCTGGCAAAAGTCGGAGAAGGGTTTGGAAGGAATCGAGGTGCTGCTGGTCGAAGACGGGCTCGATAATCAGCGGTTGATTCAAGCCGTTCTCGTGAAGGCGGGCGCGACCGTCAAGGCGGTGGAGAACGGACGCATGGCCGTGGACGAGGCGCGAAACCAAACGTTCGATGTGATCTTGATGGATATGAACATGCCGGTCATGGACGGTTACGAAGCGACCAGCGTCTTACGCGATCAAGGTTATCCCGGTCCCATTCTGGCGTTGACCGCCAACGCGATGAAGGAAGATCGCGAGCGATGTTGCCTGGCCGGATGCGATGACTACCTGACCAAACCGATCGATCGAGCCCTGCTCATTCAGGCGGTAAAGCAATACGCCAATGTTTTCCGAGCCACCATGGATCAACCGGCTTCTGATGTAGAGCCTTAAAATTCCATGATCTTGCACTGACCATCTTCGAAAATCGTCTGGCCGTCCATCGTGACACGGCCTCCGTCGCGGAGATCGCAAACCATGTCCCAGTGTAGCCCGGATTGGTTTTTGCTGCCGGCTTCCGGAAACCCGGCCCCGACGGCCAGGTGTACGGTCCCGCCGATCTTCTCGTCGAAGAGCGTGTTCTTAGTGAACCGCTGTACACCATAGTTGGTGCCGAACGCGAACTCGCCGGCGATGCTCGCCCCTTCGTCCTGCTTGAGCATGTTTTGCAAGAAGTCCTCGCCGGTCTCGGCCGAGGCTTCGACCACCTTGCCCTTTTCGAAGCGGAGCTTTACCCCGCGACACTCGTGGCCCAGGTGGCAGGCAGGGAAGCTGAACGCGATCGTCCCTTCCAGCGAGTCTTCGACCGGGGAGGTGAACACTTCGCCATCGGGGAAATTTTCCTTGCCGCAACAGTTGATCCATTTCCGGCCGTCGACGCTCATCGTCAGGTCGGTTCCGTTGTTTGCTTCGACGTGGACCGTCTTTTTGTCGGCGATCAGGTCGATCAATTTCTGTTGTTTCTCGGCGACCTCTTTCCAAAGCGCGACCGGGTCGGCCTGGTCGAGCCGGCCGGCCGTGTAGACGAAATCCTCGTATTCCATCAGCGACATGCTCGCGTCCTGGGCGCTGGCTTGTGTCGGGTAGAGCGTGCCGCACCATCGCAGTTGGCCCGCGGCCGTCCGCTCGAAGAACTTGGTGAAGAACGGCTTTTTCGCCGCCGAGAGCAAGCCTTGTTTTGCCGAGTCGCAGTTGCTCAGCGATTTCGTGTTCACCTCGGCCCAGAGTGCGATCCGAACGTCGGCCGTTTCGATGTCGTGCATCGTCAGTGGCGAGACGTATTTGAGCTGGTCCTCGTTACCGTATTTCAGCATCAACTCGGCCAAGACGTCCGGGGTCATGCGGACGTGCGGATGGCCGCCGGCTCGAATGACCTCTTCGCAAAGTGCCACGATCAGCGGCTCGCTGCTCGGCGGCCCTTGGATGATCACCAGGTCGTCTTTTTTGACGGACACGGAATATTGAACGATCACTTCAGACAGCTTTTTGACTCTCGGATCCATGGTAGGAGCTCCTGGTTTTTTGATGTTCTATGAAAAAGCCCGCAAAGCACTCAGGCCTTACGGGCTGTTCGTTGGTTTTGTGTTTCGGCAGGTAATTACCGAATGATCCGTTTCAACTCGCCGTTGAGTTCGGCGACGTCGATGTTGCGGTTGATCACCTTGCCGTCAGGGCCGATCAGGATCATCGTCGGGACCGTCATGATGCCGAGCGAGTTGGCCGGTCGGCTGTCGAGGCCGCCTGTTTCGTAAACCTGAGGCCAAGGGATACGGTTCTCTTTCAAAAAGGCACTGACCGCCTTCGGATCGGAATCGAGGTTGACCCCGATGACCGAAAGTTTCGTGCCGTATTTGTCCAGCAGGTCTTTGAGGACCGGTATCGCGGTCGTGGCGGGTTCGGACCAGGTCGCCCAGAACTGGAGCAGGACGGTCTTGCCGCGATATTTTTTCAGGTCGACGACATTGCCCGACGTGGTTTTGCCTTGGAAATCGAGCGGTTTGCCGACCGAGGTGAGTCGGGTTTTGGCACCGGCCGCTTTAGTGGCCGCCGAGGTGTTCGGGAAGTTTTTCGCAACTTCGCCATACCACTTGACCGCCTTGTCGTCTTCGCCGGCGAACTCCAGGTTCATCGCCAATTGGAGAATCGCTTCGGCCGACTCGGGGCTCTTGGAAAATTCGTTCGCGAACTCTTCAAGATTGTCGATCCATTCTTTTTGGATATCTTGGTAGTTGGCGTTCGGTGCGTTGAGCTTTTCGTAATAATTGGCCGTCAACTGGCGGAAGCGGATATAAGCGGCCAGGTCGTAGTCGGCCTTGTTCTTTTTCAGCTTATCGTAGAGTTCGCCAAGTCGCTCCGTGCCGTCAGGATATTGCCCGCTTTGGACGGCCGCACCGACGACGTCGGCGATCTGGCGGATCCACATGTCGCGAGTGGTCTGCGAATCGGCCGCGTTGGCCAGCTTTTCCAGGATGTCCACCCGTTGGGCGTTGAGCTTGGCCGCTTCCTTGACCGAAGTGACCTTTTGAAGTTTTGTGTCGATTGCTTGGAGAGAATCCAAGAGCTTTTGATCCTGAGACGCTTGCGGCATGGGCGTGTTGGCACCAACCGTTTGTGGCCCCGGAAGATTCGAGCCGGAGAAGAAAGTACCGGCCAGCAATTCGGGCGAATTCTCGCTGACCAACTGCGGGGCCATGAAGAGTCGCCAGCCATCGCCGACACGGACCAGCGTCCCGATTCGGACCTCGCCCGATTTTCCGTTCGTCGAGATGACCGCCGAGACGTTTTCATAGGCTTCGACGTCTTTTTGGGAACCTTGCGTACCGGCCGGGATGACGCCCGGACGATAGCCGTTGAATTGGATCCACTCGCTTTGTTTGTTGAGTTGATTTTGAGTTTGGGCCACCTTTTTGAAGTCGACATCGAGCGTGGCGAGCTGTTTGGCGATCTGCTTCGCCTTTTCCTTGCTCAAGCCGAGCGATTTCAGTTCGCCGGGCGTCAGGGCAAGACTGCGGAATCGAGCCCAGTCTCCCTCGGCCAGTGCCGCGACCGCCTCGGCCGTTACTTCCTCGGGCGAGATCGTTTTCCAATAGTCGACCGTTCCGTCCTCATTCTTGTCGATACCCCAGCGGGTTCCTTCCATGCTGAACCAGCGGTACTGGTCTGCCCGATTGTTGTAGTCCGAGTCGATGTCGCGATAGACCTCGACGCCTTGGTTGTAATAGCACCAGCGATCGACCACCTTGTCGCCATTGGTGTCGATGAATCGGCGAAGGATCGTTCCCTGGGGATCGGTCAGAGTCCATCCGATCGCTTTTCCGTCCTTCTCGACCTTCAGTTTGCACTTCGGGATCACGTCCTTGGAAGGTGAGGCGATATTGACCCCATTTTGGGTGGGTTGAAGTGAAAGAGCGTCGGTGACCGACGGAGAAGCGGCTATCGAAGTCGACGCCACGGTCCCAAAAATCACGGCGGCGACCGCGACATAAATAGCGAATTGGTAACGGTTTAGCATGGTTCTCCCCCCTGTAGAGGCTGTCTTGTCCAGTTTTTGTCCCCATTGGGCGTACTTTTCCCCTGGAGACGCACTCTTCTGAGGTTTTCGGTCTTTTGGTCGTTCCGAATTGACCGTTTGTAGCGATTTTTTATGTTATGAGACGTTCTTCGATCCAGATTTAGCCGGCCGAGGGAACCGGCCGATACCGAGCCGTGTCGAAGGAGATAAGGGTGATAAAAGAGCCGGAAAAATCCGTCTCCCCCCATTTGACAGCCCCGTCTAAAATGGTAGAATTACCCGTCTTATGGGTTTGGGAACCAGTTTTCCTCCCCCATTCGGGCGCATAGCTCAGTCGGTTTAGAGCGCATCCCTGATAAGGATGAGGTCCGAGGTTCGAATCCTCGTGCGCCCACTATCTTTAACCCTTTGCCGAATCAAGGCTTGTGATACCTTCCGATGGTCGGAAGTGCGGCATTTTTTTCTCGGGTTTATGAGTCACTGACTCAAAAACTCTCCCAGAAAGGAATGTTGCCATGTCTCGACCATCCAATCTTGTTCCAACTATGCGACACCATAAATCCTTTGGCATTGTTGTTGTCAGGGTCGATATCAATTGCTTTCCGAAAGCTTGTTTCAGCTTTTAACGCTTGATCTAAATTGGCAAGAGCCCAGCCATGCATCACCCAAAGGCCGGCATTTGTATCATCTATTTGGATTGCACGCTCGCAATCGTCGCGTGCTTGTGCATACAGCCCTAATGAGTTGTATCCGCAAGCACGTCCCCAGAGTGAGCGGTACAGATAAACTCCTTTTTGTATTGCCTTGCTATAATCAGCTATCGCCTCCTCATTGCGTTTTAAGTTAGCAAACGCTTCACCCCGATTGTAATAGGCTTC
>JASFHG010000296.1:0-5298 GCA_050123355.1 Planctomycetia bacterium | reverse complement strand
TGATTAGAGAAACGGATACCGGAATATTTTCCCGGGCGCAAAGCAAAACGCCGCATCGGCCTAACTCCAGCCGACACGGCGCCCAATTATATTCTCGACGTATTACCAAGCGAAGTGCGCAAATGCCTTGTTCGCTTCGGCCATACGGTGTACGTTTTCGCGTCGGGTCATCGACGCACCTTCTTTATTGTAAGCAGCGAGAATCTCCGCGGCCAACTTGTCGGCCGTGGGTCGCCCCTTCTTTTCGCGGATGGCCATCAGCACCCAGCGGATTGCCAGGGACTGTTGACGCGCTTTGCCGACCTGCATCGGAACTTGATAGGAAGCACCACCGACTCGCTTGGAACGAACTTCGATGTTCGGCTTGATGTTCTCGATCGCCTGGGTAAAGACTTCGATCGGCTCGGCGTCTTTGACCTTCTCGCCAATCTTGTCCAACGCATCGTAAAACACGTTCAACGCCGTGCTCTTCTTGCCATCCCACATCAGGCAATTGACAAACTTGCTCGCCAACAACGACCCGAACTTGGGATCCGGCTTCAACTGCTTTTTACTGGACGTAATACGACCCATCTTTTGTACTCTTTCTTACTGCAAAATCGATTTTGTGCAGCCGCTTTCATTCTTGGTGCGGCAGCACCTATCAAAATACTCTTTCTTACTGCCAATGATTTATATGGCTATCTCTATTCGATATAAACGTGCCAACGAAACTAGGACATCTTCGCACCGTAGCGACTACGGGATTGCTTACGTTCGGAAACCCCAAGCGTATCCAATGCACCACGTACTACTTGATAGCGTACACCCGGCAAGTCGCGAATACGACCGCCTCGAACCAAGACGATCGAGTGTTCCTGAAGACTGTGCCCTTCGCCCGGGATGTAAACGGTAACTTCCTTCCCGTTCGAAAGACGAACACGGGTAATCTTTCGAAGTGCCGAGTTCGGCTTCTTCGGGGTCATCGTCTTCACCTGGAGACACACGCCCCGCTTCTGGGGACACTTCTCCAAAACAGGTGCCTTGCTGAATTTCCGCGGTGTCTTACGTCGCTTGCGGATGAGTTGGTTAATCGTCGGCATAATTTTTCACATTTACTTGTTAAATAACAGGATCTCGCCACGAGATCGATTTTCACATAGAATCTCTTATTTTGAAGGAGCGAGCAATATTGTCAAGAGCTTCGGGTGGCTAAGTACCCTGAATTGACAAATTTCTTGCCCGAACCGGGAAAACATCGGAGAGTTAACCCATTTTCCCGGCTTTTCCCCTTTATTCTTCGTCTTCGGGAGGCTCGTCTGTCGGTAAAGCATCGCCAAACAGGTCGTCCAAACTCGGGACGGACCCTTCCTCCGGTCTCATACCCGGTTCCGGAATGGCCGTCGCCGTCATGCCGCCCGTCATGGCCTCGGTCCCCGAATCCAGCAGTGGGAACGAGGTGTCCGGAGCAGACGGTTCCGGCGTGGAGGCCAAAATATCCAACGCTTGCGGTTGGATTCGCTCCTCCGAATCCTGATACAGCTTGAAGCCGGTTCCTGCGGGAATCAAGTGTCCGAGGATCACGTTCTCCTTCAAACCGACCAAATTATCCACTCGCCCGGCCAAAGCCGCTTCGGTAAGCACTTTGGTCGTTTCCTGGAAACTGGCCGCAGAAAGGAAACTGGAGCTTTGCACCGCCGCTTTCGTAATCCCGAGCAACTGAGTCGAAGCGGTCGCGGGACCGGGTCGGACGCTGGTCGCCACTTCCCCGCCAAGCGATTCCACTTGCGTATTGGCTTGCTCGAACGCTTCGCGAGGTACGATCTGTCCGTCGGAAAATTCGGTATCACCTTTTTCCTTAATCTTGATACAATCGTTAAGCCGCTCGTTTGCAAAACGGAACTCGAATTTATCGAGCAGGCTACCGGGCAGAAGATCCGTATCACCGATCGACTCGACCAATACTTTTCGGAGCATCTGGCTAACGATAATCTCGATGTGCTTGTCGTCGATCGTCACCCGTTGAGAACGATACACGTTCTGAATTTCTCGAACGAGATAATGCTGGACCGCTTCTTCTCCGGAAATACGAAGGATGTCGTGCGGCACCAACGGCCCGTCGACCAACGCCTCACCCGCCCGAACAAACTCCTGGGCGTGGACGCGAAGGTGTTTTCCGTGGGAAACGAGGTGCTCTCGTTCGAGACCGGTTTCACTTCGCACGATGATCGTTCGCTTACCACGTCGGCCCTTGTCACCGAGCAACTCGACCACACCATCGATCTCGGCGATGACCGCCGGCTCTTTGGGTTTTCGAGCTTCGAAAATTTCGGTAACACGCGGCAGACCGCCCGTAATGTCCTGCGTACCGGTCACGTCACGAGGCGTCTTGGCAAGCAACGCACCGGGCATGATCTTGTCACCCTCGTTGACTTCGATGTGCGCTTTTTCGGGCAGGTAATAGAAGTCGAGAATTTTTCCGGCATCGTCTTCCAAAACGATCTGCGGGTGGAGATCGCCTTTGTGTTCCATAATGAGACGACGAGCGTGACCACTTGCTTCGGTCTCGATACGCATGGTCTCGCCCTCGATCACATCCTCGAATCGGACACGACCGCCACTTTCGGCCAGAATCGGGATACTGTGCGGATCCCACTTACACAGCACTTCGCCTGCCTTCACTTCTTGACTCTCGTCAACCACCAGTTGCGAACCGGCCGGAACTTCGTAGCTTTCCAACTCGCGTCCACGCGGGTCGAGAATTACCACCTCACCGTTTCGGGCCAGAACCACTCGTTGACCTTGTTCGTTGGTCACATACTTCAAACGAGTAAACTGGACGGTACCCTCTTTCTTCGCTTTGATTTCGCTTTCTTCAACGGCACGAGCAGCAATACCACCAATGTGGAACGTCCGCATCGTCAACTGCGTACCGGGCTCACCGATACTTTGGGCAGCGATCACGCCAACGGCCATTCCCTGCTCAACCATCATACCGGTCGACAAGTCCATGCCGTAACAATTCGCACACACACCCAACGGCGCGTCGCAAGTCATCGGGCTGCGAACCTGAATCTTTTCCAGACCGAGCGCTTCGATTTTCGCGGCAATCGAGCGAGTAATCATCTCGTTTTCACGCACGATCACTTCGTCCGTAATCGGGTCAACGATGTTCGCGCGACTGACACGACCGTGAATCGAGTCGGCCAAACTGACTTCGACCTTCTCGCCACGGTAAATGACACCTTTGGTAATCCCTTGGGTCGTCCCGCAGTCGGGCGTCGTTATGACCACGTTTTGGGCAACGTCGGCTAACTTACGCGTGAGATACCCGGAGTCCGCCGTCTTGAGTGCCGTATCCGCCAAACCTTTTCGAGCACCGTGCGTCGAGGAGAAATACTCCAACACGTTAAGGCCTTCACGGAAGTTCGCCTTAATCGGGGTCTCGATAATCTGGCCCGAAGGTTTTGCCATCAAACCTCGCATACCGGCCAACTGACGAATCTGTTCGACACCACCACGAGCACCGGAGTGGGCCATCAGGAAGATCGGGTTGACATAACCATTGCCACGAAGGTCGTTCTCGAGTGCGACCATCATCTCGGTCGTAATTTGCTCACGAGCATGCGTCCACGCGTCGAGTACCATGTTGTAACGTTCGTCAACCGTGATGATACCCTTTTGATAGTTCTTGATCGCTCGCAACACGACCTTTTCGGTGTTTGCGATAATCTTTACCTTGGTCTCCGGCGTAATCAGATCATCGGTTCCGAACGAAAGACCGCTTCGCGTACTCTCGCGGAAACCGAGCTGGTTCATCTTGTCCAAAAGATCGATCGTTTCGCGACGGCCGAGAATCGCATAGCAGTCGGAAATCACGTTGGCCAACTCGCTACTACGCATCGGAATGTTGTAATACGGCATCCCGTCAGGCAACATTACGTTGAACAACACGCGACCGACCGTCGTCGTCAAAAGCTCGCCTTCCTTACGCTCGCGCTTCGATTTGACGGTTGTTCCTTCAGGCAACCGTAGCTTGATCTCGGCATGCGTATCCAAAACTCCGAGCGAATAAGCCAACTGCACTTCGTCGGTGGACGAAAATGCCATGCCTTCACCTTTACAGTCAGCCATCGCCTGAGTCAGATAGTAACAACCCATCACGACGTCCTGCGACGGGCTGATGATCGGCGATCCGTTGGCCGGGCTGAAAATGTTATTCGTCGAAAGGAGCAAAGTGTGTGCTTCAACCTGGGCTTCCAGGGAAAGCGGAAGGTGGACCGCCATCTGGTCACCGTCGAAGTCCGCATTGAATCCCTTACAAACCAGCGGGTGAAGCTTGATCGCGTGGCCTTCGACCAGCGTCGGCTCGAACGCCTGGATACCCATTCGGTGAAGCGTCGGAGCACGGTTCAGAAGCACCGGACGGTTTTGGATCACCTCTTCCAGGATGTCCCAAACCTCCTCGTCCTTCCGTTCGAGCATCTTCTTCGCGCTCTTGATCGTGTCCGCGTGGCCGAGTTCCTTCAGTCGACGAATGATGAACGGTTGATACAACTCCAATGCGATTTTCTTCGGAAGACCGCACTGGTGCAAGCGGAGCGAAGGACCGACCACGATCACACTACGGGCCGAATAGTCGACACGTTTACCGAGCAGGTTTTCACGGAAACGGCCCTGCTTACCTTTGACCATGTCGGTCAAGGATTTCAGCGGGCGGTTACTCGAACCGAGGACCGGTCGTTTACAACGGTTGTTGTCAAACAGCGCGTCGACCGATTGCTGGAGCATACGCTTTTCGTTGCGAATGATCACTTCCGGAGCGTTCAGGTCAACCAACTTTTTCAAACGATTGTTTCGGTTGATGATTCGGCGATACAGGTCGTTCAGGTCGCTCGTGGCAAAGTTGCCCGAGTCCAAAAGAACCAACGGACGCAAATCGGGCGGGATCACGGGAATGACGTCCAACACCATCCACTCGGGCCGGTTGTCACTGTCGCGAATCGACTCGACGATCTTCAGCCGGTTGGTCAGGTCCTTCCGTTTCTGCTTCGAACCGGTCTCGACCAACTCGACGCGAAGCTCCTTGGAAAGCTCTACCAGATCGAGGTTGATCAACAGCTTGCGGACCGCGTCGGCACCCATCTCGGCCTTGAAGGACGATTCGGGATACTGCTCGCGTGCGGCTCGATACTCTTCTTCGGTAAGCAACTGCTGCATTTTCAGCGGCGTGTCGCCCGGCTCGGTCACAACGTAATCTTGGAAGTAGATCACCTTCTCGAGACTGGTCGTTTTCATTGCCAGCAAGTTACCCAACCG
>JASFHG010000295.1:0-5350 GCA_050123355.1 Planctomycetia bacterium | reverse complement strand
CGCTCCACCCAAAGTTGGCGTCGCCGATCGCAAGGGAACCCGGTTCATAGGAAAGACTGACCTTACTCTGAGAGTCGGCGGGATCCGTGCTGGTCAAGATGACGGCATAATCGGACCTCGCATTTTTTTCCGTTCGCCTTGCTCCATACAGGTCCCAATTGTTCATGTTTGGGTTCTCGAAAGCGATCGACTTTCGGCGACTGGGACAGTTGTAGGTAGGGATCGGAATTTCATTGCGTTCGCCACCGGCCACCATTTTCACTGCATAACCTTGTCCGGCACCAAGCTGATAGACATCATTCTGCTCGATATAAGGCAAAATATTATAAAGCCACCCACCCGGCTGACGTGCTCCGGCGCCCCGATCAGGGTCGCCACACCAATGCCACCCCCAACCGCCTGTCGGAAAATGGCCATGGGCCGTATGGTGGTTTATGAAACCGAGTCCAATTTGCTTGAGATGGTTTTTGCATTCCATGTTCCGCGCAGCCTCTCGTGCTGCTTGGATGGCGGGCAACAGCAATGCAATGAGTATGCCGATGATCGCGATCACGACCAGCAACTCCACAAGCGTAAATCCCCGGCGAGAATCATGTTTTGGCGTCATAAAACTCAAGTCCTTTTTTGCTAGATCAAATTATTTGGCCAAGAGCATTTACTTTTTTGTTTTTTCCTTGTGCCGGTTGCCTGCGATCGTCGCAAGACAAGCCATCTTGGCGATCACAGGCAACTCGACAAGCAAGAAACCTGCCCCATTTTACGTAAGGCTATTAAGCCCGACGTTTTTTCTTCAGACATACAAACGCGATGCCCAGCAATGCGAGCAAAATTCCCGTCGAGGGTTCGGGCACGGAAGTGGCGCTTGTTCCGGCCTGCCAGTTCCCGGCAAGGATCGTTGCATCGGAAGCATCGACAAAACCATCGCCGTTGAAGTCACCCATCTCCCAAGTAGCATTGGGACCTGCCTGCCAGTTTCCGGCGAGGATGGTCGCGTCGGAAGCATCGACTTGATCGTCGTGGTTGGCGTCACCCGGCAGTTCGGGAGCGAGAATACTGTCGACTTCATCCTGGGTAAGGAGCCCCGTGTAGAATCGCAGATCGTCAATATCTCCGGAAAAGCTCGATCCTGCGCTGGTGCCGATTCCCACGAACAGTTCGCCCGTAACCGGGTCGCCCTGAACACTGCCACCGATACCGTTATCCGTCACGTTAACCGGTACGCCATCGAGCCAAGCGGTAATCTTGCTGCCACCGTCTCCCGAGGCCAAGGCGTCAAAGGAGAACGCCAGATGGTGCAGTTCGCCCATGGTCAACCGCTCGTCGAGTGAGGTGTTGTAATAGGCACCGTTGTACTCGACACGCAAGATCAAAAGGCCTGTGTCATCTACGTCAGGCTCGAGACCGATATTAAAACCGTTGTCCTCGTCCTCCTGACGAGCGACCACGCGGCTGTAAACTCCCGTGTCGCTTTCGTACTGAAGCCACAAGGCTGTCGAAAACTGATAGTTCATGGCCAGGTCGGGGCTTGACGCCGCCGTGGCATAGCCATCGTCAACACTGTTGGTCAAATGCAACGCTTGGTCACTAACCGTTGCTCCCGCCAACAATGTCAGGTCATTGCTGCCCACCGAATCCGAACCATCGCTCGCGAATTCCCACTGGGCCTTCAGTTCGAGGGGGATCGGGGCCAGCGGCTGGGCCGTGACCGGCAAGTTGTACTTCGTGCTGAGATAGTCCAGGACCGTTTGCTGATCGACGGACGTGAGTGCATGGTCGTAAACGAGAATCTCGGCGATGTCGCCCGCGTAATAGTTACGATAAGGAGACTCTTCGAAGGCACCTATATTGAAGGGGGTATTCGTCGGCTCGTTCAGCGGAGAAAGTGCCGAAGTCGTCGACATGACCACCTCACCCGACATGATCGACGCGCTCGAACTGGCCGAATCGTAGATTCCCTGGCCAATGAAGAACGTATCATTCGCCTGGGGAGCAGCCATTTGATAGGCATAACCACTGCCATAACCGGCTTCCATGTTGACACCGGTATCGGTGAACTTGTAATACCAGCCATCTTCCGATCGGCCGCCGGTCATGTCGAAACCGAAAAGGCTTCCCCCCGTCGTACCGGTTCGCGAGGTAACAAAATAGACCGTATGATCCTGTTTTGTGATAAGGCTGCCTGTCAGGCCGAGGGTCATAACATCATCAACCCCATCGAATCGCAGGACGTCCATCGAGTTGCCACCGATCGTGGCGGTGGTCCACAAGGGTTCACTACCGGTCAAGGGAGCAAGCGCCCCGCCCGTGTTCAATGATTGATCTTCCCATATGGTGACCTCATTGTTGCTACCAGCCCAAACGCCGGCGTCTGCCTTCAACCACAACTGCAAGCCTGTCACGGTATCTTTGGCAAAATCAGCCTGGCATATACTGCCGAAACTTGCCACGAGGGACAAGGCGACAATAAAACAAACTACTTTACTCCGTTTCATTATTTTGCTCCTGAAAGAGATTGCTGTCGAAAATCAATAATGCATGGTTTAGCCGGCCGCTCGCAACAGGTGTGCTGCCCGCAACCCATCGCGAGCAAGCCGGTTAAACGGAGAAACTATTTTTGAAGTGGTTTCATAAAATTCTTGGCGGCCCATATTTTGTGGTTGATCCTTCGGATGACCAAAAGATGTCGCATAAAAAATGGAACGATTTTGAATTGTGAAACCAGTTCTACTTCTAGACGCGACGTTTGCGTCGGAATACCATGCCGGCCAGTATGAGGACAGCAAGCAAAATTCCGGTCGATGGTTCGGGTACGGTCATCGCATCGACTTCATCCTGAGTGAGGAGCCCGCTGTAAAATCGCAGGTCGTCGACGGTTCCCGCAAAGTTCGAGCTCGAGCTGGTACCCATGCCAACGAACAGGGTCCCGGCGACCGGGTCACCCTGGACACCGCCACCATCACCATTGTCCGTCACGTTGACAGGCACTCCATCGAGCCAAGCGGTGATCTTGTCGCCACCGTCGCCATCCGCCAGAGCGTTGAACGAAAAGGCAAGGTGATGCAGCTCGTCGATCGGCAATTGCGTGTCGAGCGAGGTATTGTAATAAAGACCTTCATATTCGACTCTCAGAATCAAAAGGCCCGAACCGCTTCCATCAGGATCCACGACGATATTGAAGCCATTGTCATCATCCTGCTGTCGTGCAACGACTCGGCCGTAATCCCCGGTGCTACTGTCGTATTCAAGCCACAAAGCGACCGAAAATTGATGACTGACATCCAAATCCGTGCTCGACGCTGCGGTAGCATAACCGTCCGTGGTGCTGTTGGTCAGATGCATCATCGTATCGGCAACCGTTGCCCCGGCCAGCAACGTCAGGTCGTTGTCGCCTACCGAATCCGTACCGTCGGTGGTAAACTCCCACTGAGCTTTCAATTCCAACGGAAGCGGCTCCAAGGGCTGGGCCGTGACCGGCAAGCTGTATTTGTCGCTGAGATAGGTCAGGACCGTCTGCTGCTCAATCGCCGAAAGGGCATGATCGTAAACCATGATCTCGGCGATGTCGCCCGGATAATAGTTGCGATAGGTCGGGGGCGATTCAAAAACGCCAATGTTGAACGGGGTATTCGCCGGTTCGTTCAACGGGGAAAGGGCCGACGATGTCGACACGACCACTTCACCCGACATGATCGACGCGGTCGAATTGGCCGAATCGTAAAGTCCCTGGCCAATGAAAAACGTGTCATTTGCCTGGGGAGCAGCCAATTGGTAACCATAATCGGTACCATAGCCGGACTCCATATTGACGCCGGTGTCGGTGAACTTGTAGTACCAACCGTCCTGACCTCGGCCACCCGTCATGTCGAAACCAAAGAGGTTTCCACCGGTCGTGCCGGTTCGCGAGGTGACAAAATAGACCGTATGATCCTGACGTGTGATAAGGCTTCCCGTCAGACCAAGCGTCAAAACGTCGTCGACTCCGTCGAATCGCAGAACGTCCATCGTGCTGCCGCCGATCGTGGCGGTGGTCAACAAAGGTTCACCACCACTGACAGGTGCCACTGCGCCGGCCGTGTTGGCGGATTGGTCCAGCCAGGCAGTCACTCCGCCGCTTCCGTCGGTTACCACCCCCGCGTCTGCCTTTAACCATAGCTGCAATCCCGAGACCGTATCGTCCAGAAAGTCAGCTTCAGAGATGGCCGGTACGCTTGCAACAATGAAACAAGCTACCAGAAAATAAATCAACGTATTTCGCTTCATGGGCTTTCTCCTTTTCAAAAAGATTTCGCGAAAATATAATCAAATTAGTCGAATAAACTGTTATTGCGCAGTATTCCACTCACGCAACATGCTATAAGGTTCCACCCCCATTTAGAGGTATTGTTAGTTGGAAAGCTTGTATTCCACGGTCAAACGTGGTCGGTTTCCGGTATTGGGAGCGTCGTCCGAGTCGAAATGGGCTCGATCCCAGCCGTGATTAATAAGCAGCCAGCCGTGATTCGGCTCTCCCTGCGACCATCGTTGTACGCTTTGGGTAACATCAAGCTTATGAAAACAGTCTGAGCGGTTTGGCGTAAAACGCGCAATTTCCGTTGGTCCGTATTGTTGGCGAATCTGGCCACCGTTGCCGCCAAAACTCGCCCACGTGACGGTCCCTTCTTTCCAATCTTCCGTGATTTCATAGAGACCATGTTGCTCCGGAGATTCGGAGTTTTTGTCCGCGGCAACATGCAACCACAGGGTCGCCGAGACGATCGTCGCATTTGGCGGAATTTGGTCCGGTCGATTTCCGAAAATATCATCGAAGGCGATCAAAGCCCGACTCTGTTCGGGCAAGGATCCGTCTTGATCCGTTTTCAGTGCCGTGAGCAAAAGAGGTTCGGTACCATAATTTTGGTTGGTATTGTCCGGCTCGCTCTTTTCCGAAGCACTATAACTCCCGGGAGCCTTGCCGCCCCGGACACAGTTGCGAATGAAGGTAGCCCGCGATGCGTTATACCCCGCAACCCCCTTCTGAAATTCAACCGTTTTCGAGAGCGGTGTGGTTTTCCACTCGTCGGTGATTCCGTCGATCGAGTCCAGGTCGCGAACCAGCAGCTCCGAATTGGCCGGAACACGGGTGATTTGCTTTGTTTTCGGGTTGCAAACCACGGCTTCGTTGGCCCTAAGCTCCAGGCTCGTTTTGGAGGGGAGCGAGGGATCGTTTTCGACGTCCACTTCAACCAACCCTTTGAACACGTGGACTTCGGTGCTCTGATCGGAATGAGGTCCTACCAACAGTCCGAACTCGGTACCATGATCGATCACATCCAACCACGGCGTTTTGACCGCAAACCCCTTGGCTTTCGGC
>JASFHG010000294.1:0-5352 GCA_050123355.1 Planctomycetia bacterium | reverse complement strand
CCCGAGAGCACAACTACCACGCCACGTCCGGTGGTTGCCCGTCTGGTCGCCATGGACCGATGTCAATGGGCAGAGGATTTGTCGCAAGTTGCTCCCAAGGCTGGTGAGTCGTTTCGTCAAGGAATGATGCTTCGTCTGAAGGCGGGCCTCGCACAGATCCATTACGAGTCGGGCGTTTCGATCCTTTTCCAAGGACCGGGGCGGCTGGAGCTGATCGAGCCGAACGCCGTTTGTCTCCACTCGGGTGTCATCGTCAGCCGCGTCTCGCCCGAGGCGGTTGGTTTCACGGTCGATACTCCCCATTCCAAGGTAATCGATCATGGTACGGAGTTTGCCGTTGGGGTGGACGAAGATCATAAAACGGACATCAGCGTGCTCGAAGGAAAGGTCGAACTGAAGAACCGAAAAGGACACGAAAAGACAGGCTCGCGGATCCTCACCGCCGGTCAGGCACTTCGGGTTGACTCGAAGGGAAAGATCGAGCTGTTCCGTACGATCGACCCAAGCCGCCTGGCGAAAAATCTTACTGAGTCGAACGAGGTCAAGCAACACAATGCTCGCGTGTCGATCTATCGACTTCGCAGTGCGAGCGAGTTGAAGCTCAAAGGCAAGCTGGTTCGGGCGTTCAACGTCGGTAGCAACAAAGGGATTCAAGTCGGCGATATTTTCTTCGAGCCGGACGATCCGTTTGTGCTTGATTCGCCGACCAAACGAAACGAGTGGGGGAACCTGCCGTGGTTGGGTGATGCACCGGAAGAGAAGGCACTTTGTCAAGTCCTTCATACCATACGGCACAACACGGCCCGAGAGGATCGCGACTTTAAGGACGCAAACCGGTACCGCCCGGTCTCCGCACGGCTTCTCGTGACACCAGGTCGGTATCGTGTCCAGCTTCTTGTTTCCGAAAATCATCATGTACAAAGTTCCAAATACGAAACCATTGATCGCAGTATCAATCTTGATATTGAAGGTGTACCTTGCTTGCGAGACCTTCGCGTACTGGCCGCGCAAGGGATCGCCGGCCATCCCATCCCGCCAAACCAAGTATTGTTGATCGACGTCGAATTGGACGTGGCGGACGACGATCTCCATATCAGTCTGTTTAGCGAAAAGACCGATGAAAAAATCGATAACAACGTGATCCTCAACGGCCTGATTATCGAGCGATTGTAAAGCCTCATGTATCGAAACGAGCGAGGATACTATGCGCTTGCTGCCTACCATTCCTGTTTTTGAAAAAAGAAAGGCCTCTTTCCCATGGAAAAAAATCACCTACCTGTTGGATGTGCTTGTTGCCCGATGAATCGCCGAAAGTTTCTCGCGGCGGGAACGGCCGCCGCATGTGCCTGCTCGCTCGGTACTTCTTTGGGAGCAAAGGTGGCTCGGGCCGCTACGGGAGACACCAACAACAAAAAGCTCCGAGTACGCGTGATTTATGCCCTTTACGGAGCGGTTCAGCCCCGTCCCACATGGCCCCACGTCGGCTTCGATTTCCGGCCGGTTATGCAAAAATTCAATCATGACCTTGCAAAAGCGTTTCCTTCGATCGAATTCGTACCGTGCATGGCGGACGGGAAAAAAGATGCCAAGGCCATTCTTGCAAAAGACAAATCCGAAAAGGTTGACGGTTATATCGTCTTTCAAATGAATAACTGGCCCAAGGTGATCCGAACCGTGGTGGCCGGCGGCAAGCCGACGCTTTTTGTCGACTATCTCTACGGCGGAAGCGGTGGATTCCTCGCTCGCTCGGGCGAACTGATCGCAAAAGAAACCAGAAATTTTGGCGTCATGGCTTCCTCGCAATTTGAGGATGTCGTCCGTGCGGTCAGTTGCTTCCAAACGTGTACCGACCCGAACGGGTTCGCCGATGCGGTAACCGCCGTGCGGAAAGCGTGCACGCCCAAGATGAGTGATGCCGTTTGCAAGCCCGATGCCATGAAGCCCCTCCCGCTCGATGAATGGAAGAAACAATATAGCCAGTCTAAGATCCTCGCATTCAAGGACAATAAACCATCCAATCATAAAGACCGCGATTTTGCAGGCATCCCGCTGGTCTATCTCCCCTTCAGTGAGCTGAACGAGGCGTGGAAAGCGGCCGATCGCGATCAAGCGAAGGAAATCGCTGCCCAATGGGCCAAAGGGGCCGACAAGATCGTCGACGTCTCGCAGGCCGAACTCGAAAACTCGGCCGCCATGTATCTCGGCCAAAAAGCCATCTTGAAAAAATATGACGCCGACGCGATCACGATCAACTGCCTCGGCGGATTCTACGGTGGGCATATCCATGCCTATCCGTGCCTCGGCTTCCATCAACTCTGCAACGACGGGCTCGTCGGTGCCTGCGAGTGCGATATTTGGTCCACCGCGACGATGCTCGCCATCAAAACGCTCACGGGCGGGCGACCCGGCTTCATCTCGGATCCGGTTCTGGATGTCGCCACGCGTGAAATCATCTACGCCCATTGCGTTGCCTCCAACCACCCCTTCGGCCCCCAGGGACCGGCGAATCCCTACGAAATCCTGACCCATTCGGAAGATCGCAAAGGTGCGGCCGTCCGATCGTTCCTGCCGAAAGGCTATATGACCACTACACTGAAAATGATGCCCGAGAAAAAGACGATCCTGTTTCACCAGGCCAAAACCAGTGGCAACAGTACAGAAGACAAGGCATGCCGGACCAAACTCAAAGCCGAAGTCATCGGCGATTTCGACAAACTGTTCGCTCAGTGGAATAAAACCAACTGGCATCGTGTTACCGTCTATGGCGACATCAAAGATCAGGTCTACGGCATGGCCGATACATTGGGCTGGAAAGTCCACGAAGAAACCTAGAGACAGTTTCATGACGAGAACCATAAACCGATTAAACCATTATAATTTCTAAATCATACAAGAAAGGCAAACCCCCGATGAAAAAAATCCACCTTCCTGTTGGATGTGCTTGTTGTCCGATGAACCGGCGAAAATTTCTTGTGACGAGCAGCGCGACCGCTTGTGCCTGTTCGCTAGGTCTTGCCCTTGGAGCAAAGTCCTCCTGGGCCGCCGGAAAAGCGTCTGACAAAAAACTTCGCATCCGCGTGATCTACGCGTTACATGCCCCGGTGCAATCGCGGCCCGACTGGCCGAACGTTGGCTTCGATTTCCGGCCGGTTATGCAAAAATGGACCAAACAGTTTTCGGCCACTTTTCCAGCCATTGAGTTTCTGACGACCATGTCGAACGGGAAAGAGCAGACCCGAGCGATCATCGGCAAAGGCGAGGCCGAGAAGATTGACGGCTATATCGTATGCCAGATGAACTGTAAAAACAAAGTGATTGAAACGGTCGCCAAGACCGGCAAACCGACCCTTTATGTCGACTTCCTGTACGGAGGGACCGGCAGATTTCTCACCCAAGTCGCCAAGCTGACGGATCGAAAGGTAAAGAATGTAGGTTTCATCTCCTCTTCCGATTTCGACGACGTGCTGCGTGCTGTCGGATGCTTCCAAACGTGTACCGATCCGAACGGTTTCGCCGATGCGGTCACTGCCGTACGAGTGGCATGCACGCCCAAGGCGGGCGATCTTACCTTCAAGCCGGACGACGTGAAAACCATCTCGCCGGAAGCATGGAAAAAGCAGCTTGGGAAATCGAAGATCCTCGCCTTCAAAAGTAATAAGACGGTAAAAGGTCAGGATCGCGATTACGCAGGCATTCCGCTGGTCTATCTACCGTTTAGCGAGTTGAACGATGCGTGGAAAACGGCCGACCGCGATCAAGCCAAAGAAGTAGCCGCCAGATGGGCCAAGGGAGCGGAAAAAATCGAGAATGTCACCCAGGCTGAACTCGAAAATTCCGCCGCGATGTACCTCGGACAAAAGGCCCTGTTGAAAAAGTATGCAGCGGACGCGATCACAATCAATTGCCTGGGCGGCTTTTATGGTGGACATATCCACGCCTATCCGTGCCTCGGGTTCCACCAGCTTTGCAACGAAGGGCTCATCGGCGGTTGCGAGTGCGACGTCGACTCCGCCGCGACGATGGTGGCGTTGAAAAATCTCACTGGCGGGCGGACCGGCTTCATCTCCGATCCGGTGCTCGATGTGGCCAAACGTGAAATCATCTACGCTCACTGTGTTGCTTCGAACCGTGCCTTCGGGCCAGATGGCCCTGCCAACCCGTATCAGATTTTGACCCACTCCGAAGATCGCAAGGGAGCGGCCGTCCGATCATTCTATCCCGAAGGGTATATGGCGACGACTATCAAGATGGAGCCCAGGGGGAAAACCATCGGATTGCATCAGGTCAAAACGACCGGCAACAGCACGGACGATCGAGCGTGCCGCACCAAACTCAAAGGCGAGGTGATCGGCGATTTCGAGAAACTCTATACCTATTGGCACCGCTATAAGTGGCACCGGGTGACGGTCTACGGTGACCTCAAAGATCAGGTCTACGGCATGGCCGACGCACTCGGCTGGAAGGTGGTCGAAGAAGCGTAACCGCTTGGCCAGAAATATCTATCTGACAAAATTTCTAGGGGCCTGTGATGTGCGGAAAGCAGATCGCAGGCCCCGTTCTAGCTATCTCACTTTTCATACGGTATAATTTAGGGAAGCTCAGAGGTGCCCCGATTTTGGCTCAACCAAGGATTTCCCTATGCCTATCTATGAATATGAATCCGACCAGCCAGGCTGCGACGTTTGCCGAGAACGGTTCGAGGTGATCCAGCCGGTCAGCGACAAACCGCTCACCAAGTGTCCCGAGTGTGGTGCGCCGGTCCATCGGATCTTTTCCGCGTTTGCCCCGATCAAGAGTGATCGACAGACGCTCAGCACGAAGAATCTGGCCGCGAAGGGTTTTACCCAGTACAAAAAGGCGGGAGACGGCCACTATGAGAAGACTTGTGGCGAGGGGCCTGATCATATCTCGCGGTAGCTCGATGGCGAGCGATCTCAGACGCGATTGGTGCAAGAAACAAAAAACCCCTCGACAGCTTTCTGCTGTAGAGGGGATGGCAAGCAACCCGGCCAGGACTTGAACCTGGAACGAGGGAACCAAAATCCCTTGTGTTGCCAATTACACCACCGGGTTGGATATCTGCCGAAACAGACATACTATCTTAGGACTTCGTTTACGCCTCGGCAAGAGGGAACGAAAGCATTTTTTGGGGACTTTGGAGATAGAAAGCACTCAAATGGGATAAAAAGCTTGCAAATCCCTCGCTTCTGGGGCTAGCTGCCTTTTCTGGCTCGGAAAATCACTGTTACTGGGGAGATTTTCCGGTCGATCCGAGCCATTTTTGGGGGATTCGAGAGTCCGGACTTGCACCCCCTAGAGGTTGTTTTCAATATACGTAGACGTTCAGGTCGG
>JASFHG010000293.1:0-5356 GCA_050123355.1 Planctomycetia bacterium | reverse complement strand
GGAGTGGTAGGAAGTCGTCCCCGTACCTGACATAGGATATGGCAACGACTTCCTACCACTCCGTTGCATATTCGACTTCATCGGAGCCGCGATCATGTGTGCGGTTTGTCTGCCCAAAGGCCTCATTGACTTGGACCGCTATCTGAACGGATCGGCCTTGACTGAAAATCTCAACAGTAATGGACCGATCGTGGCCAATCTGGAAAATCCGTTTGCCGTCACTCCTGAAAAACCGTTTGCGGCCACCTTTGAAGAACCGCTTATGGCCATCATTGAAGAACCAACCGAGGACACGCCCGAAGAAGGGCCGATCGAGGCCACGCTTGATGAGCCCACCGAGGACCCCCGGGAAGAATAAACATACACCACCATGAAAAATATCGTTTCCGTTCTCGACAACCGAATGAACCCGATCGTGGTCAAGGAGCTGCGACAAGGGCTGCAGAGCTGGTTCATCATCGTGATTGTCAACCTGATGCTGGTTGCACTGTCGTTGACATGCATCCTCCTGGTGATGCTCAATCCCGACATCACCGAAGAAGCAACCGGCGGACGAGGCATGTTTTACGGCCTGCAGATCGTTCTTTTTTCGGCGACGATCGTCTGCGTACCGCTCTACGTGCTCCACCGGCTCCAAACCGAGCGGGATGGCACGAACGTTGACCTGTTTTTCACGACGACCCTCAAGCCGCACAAAATCGTGCGTGGAAAATTTGTCGCCGGCATGTCGCTGATCACCCTGTTTTACAGTGTCTGCTTGCCATTTCTTTTGTTCACTTACTTCCTGCGTGGCTACGACATCCCCACGATGCTCTTTTCGCTTGCGATGGGCTATCTCCTTTGTATTCCGATCCTCATGGCAGCGATCGTGCTCGGCTCGTGGTCCCTTCCTTATGTCTTCACTCTCTTTATCAAAATCGCCGCCCTGGCTGGGCTGATCCTGGTCGTGTGCTTGCTGTGCGCAATCAACGAACATGAAATTCTTCGCCCGGGCATCCAACAATACTTACGCGAAAAGGGATTTCTTTGGATTTGTGCCCTGTTCATCTTGGTAGGCCTTTTGTTCACCAAGCTGCTCGGGACCATGGCAATCGCGCTGCTCGCCCCGCCGTCGAGCAATCGAACCGCCCCGTTGCGGGTCTGGACCTCGATCTCCCTGTTCCTATTGGCCACCGGCTTTGCTATTTTCGGCACGTACGCCAGACTGAGCGGCTGGATGGCCACGGGTGAGGCACTGCTTGGCTTTTCATTCATCTGGACACTGATCACCCTCGGCACGATCGCCGTCATAGCAGTCATCACGATCTGCGAACCGGACAAATTCTCGAACCGGATCATGCTACAGCGACCTTCGTTCATGCCGCTCCGCTTGATCACCTTCCCCTTCACGCACAGCGCCTCCGCCGGCTTTACGTGGATCATCCTACATACTACGCTCGTGTTCGGAGTGATGACCTTTGCGTATTATATTGCACCGGCCATATCGCCCCATGCCGGCATCGTCAACAACATGATTAACGATATCGATGAAATCATGCCGTGGACGGTCCTCTTTTTCGCGTGCATCATGGCATATGCACTGCTGGCCAAATGGATCATGCAACCATTTTTCACCACATACAAAAGTGGCCTCTGGGTCTTTCTCTACACCGCGACCTTCTTTGGATCGATGGGAGTTCTCTATAATATTGCAGTCCGTCTCCCTTTCCAATGCATGCATAACATGCTCAACGCCATCGGAAGTTCATTACCGCAACTCCTCTTTTTCTTCTTCTATATCATGGCATTTGCTCTCATTGCGAAATGGACCTTGCGAGCCTTTTGTCCAAACGCACCGGCAAAGCATACTTGGGCAACGTTTCTCATCATCTTTATGATCCTGACAATTTCGTCCATGCTCGTTTGCTTCATCATGGACACCCGACATTGGGACAAACTGCCGCTCTGGAAATTTTTCAACCCGATGGCCGAAGTCTCCTACTACTACGCCGATCATGAAACCCAGTTAATGCTGCGAATCTTCGTAGACTCAGTCTGGGCCATCCTGATGCTCCTCCTCTGTGCCCCCAAGATGGTTTACGATCTGTTCCACTACGTTTTCGCGGAACCTGTCGCGAGAGGCGAAATAGAAAGCACGATGGTCGATCATGTCGAAATCGTTTCTTATCCCACCATCCAACCGGCCACCGGCAGCACGGAGAATTAGAGAAAACGATGCTCGACCTCGACACCCTTCAAAATCAACTTATTGACGGCTGGAACGCCGGTACTCGATTCGTTCCGACCACACCACGCAACACGCCACGTGGGTCGCTCGGCAACCGGCTGGGCCGTCGGCCGGGCGAGAGTCTCGAATTCGTCGACTACCGCGATTATGAACCGGGGGATGACCTGCGACGACTCGACTGGAATGCTTATGCCCGAAGCGACACGCTGGTCGTACGGGTATACCGCGAAGAAATCACACCGCACCTCGACGTGGTCCTCGACGCATCAGCCTCGATGGCCGTGCGCGAGCCGAAGGCGGCGGCCGCAACCATGCTGTTGGGCCTGCTGGCCGGAGCGGCGGCGACCGGCGGTTTTTCGCATCGGGCTGTCCAAGTACGAAACCGATCGGAGGTAATCGAAAATTCTTCCTCGCCTCCGTCCACCTGGCAACTCCTCCCGCTCGATGGTCAGAACGACTGCGGCGAGACCCTCATGGCCGACACACCCCGGTTCGCACCGCACGGTGTCCGCGTTTTCGTCAGCGACCTGCTCTTCGGCTCCGACCCCGAAATGGTGACGACCGTCCTCGCGGCCGATGCGTCTGCCGCTGCGGTAATCCACCTACTCGACGAGCCGGATCGCAGCCCGCCTCAACGTGGCACGATGAAACTGATCGATAGCGAGACCGGCCAGCTCCAGGAACTGTTCATCGACGAGACAATCCGCCAGCGATACCAGCGACGACTCGAAACTCATACCCGCGAATGGGAACACGCCTGTCACCGTCGCGGCATCCGCTTCGCCGAACTCACCGCCGAGTCGGCCCTCGACGGCAACTTCGACACACTCATCGAAAGTGGGGTCTTAGAACTGAGTCAATGAAAAATTTATGAACATGGATGAACAGGATAAATGGGATTATGTGAGCTACCGCTCATGAATATTAGCGATACTTCCATTTTAATGGTGCGGAAGCACCTGTCAAAATCCTGTTCATCCCATTCATCCATGTTAATTTAATTAAAACCGGTTTCATAACTTAAAAGCGTCCCATTTTCATACAACATCTTGTGGTCATCCGAAGGATCAACCACAAGATATGGGCCGCCAGAAAGTTATGAAACCACTTCTAAAAACAACCTATAACTCATGCTTCCAACTTTTGCATCACCGTGGTTACTTTTAGGACTGCTCTCCGTCGGGGTGTTGGCGGTGGTATATATGCTGCGCATGCGATCGCGGAAATTGATCGTGTCAAGCCTGTTACTCTGGATCGATCAACGGACAACCGATACCGGCGGCCGGGTGTGGCAGAAGATCCGCACTCCGCTGGCGTTCTTCGTCGAGCTACTCGTCCTGCTCTTACTCGTCCTTGCAGCGGCCAACCCGCTCTGGCCTCGCGAGGGAACGTTGCCGATCGTCGTCGTGCTGGACAACTCCTACTCGATGCAAGCGGTTCACAAGGACGATGACTCGCAGACTACTCAGGACCTTGCCCGAAGGAGGCTGGCCACACTGTTGGAAAACGAGTCACTCAACGCCCAGATCGTCCTGGCCGGGCGGCATCCACTCTTGCTCAGCGAACGATTCAACACGGCCAAGTCGCTGGACCAATTGGAACCGTACTGGAAATGTATCGAACCGGCGGCCGATCTCGACGCAGCGATCACACTCGCTCGCCAAGTCGGTGGGCTGGGCACTCGTGTGCTCGTGATTACCGATCAGGTCAGTCAAGAAAAAGTGAAGCCGGACGACGAAACCATCAACTTAACCCCCGATCAAGAGACAACAGAAGACACCAAAACGCCCGAAGCCGACTCGAAGGAAAAAGAAACCACGGAGAAAAAACCGGACGAAAAAAAAGAACCCCAAAAAACCGAGCCGACGCTCCAAGAACAGGTCCGATGGGTGTCGGTAGGCCGTGATCTGCCGAACTTGGCGATCGTTTCGGCCGTGCGACGCGATGCGGCCAACGAAAACGGGCAAGGGCGAGCGATCGTCGAAGTGGCCAACCTGTCACACAACCCGATCACCAGCCAGATGTTCGTCCGACTGGGCGAGCGGCAACTGGACCAACCGCTAAGTGTCAAGCCGGGCGAAATCCATCGGTTCACGGTCCCGATAACCAATAGTCATGACGATCTGGAACTGACGCTCCCGACCGACGCGTTGGAACTCGACAACCGTGCGATCCTCTTACCCGAATCGGTCGCCCAAATTCGGGCCAAGGTCTCGGTCAAAGACAAGGATCTTCGCAAAGACCTCCTGCGGGCACTCCGCGCGACAGGCCGGGTCAAGATTGTCGAAAACCATCCCCAGATCCGCTTTAGCGACACGCGTTTGAAACCTCGCAACGGTTGCTGGGACGTCTTCCTCTTGAGCGAGAAGGATCAAGAATCGATCCTTGGCCCATTCGTGCTCGAAAAAACCAGCGAGCTGCTCGAAGGGGTCACGCTGAAGGGGATCGTGATGTGCCAGAGCAAGAAGCTTGCGATGCCCGGTCGGCCGCTAGTCGCCTCCGACAGCGCGACGCTCGTCTCGCTCGATATTCTCCCGGATGAAAGCCAGCGGCTCTACCTCCAATACTCGCCCGGCAAGACTACGCTGCTCGACTCGGTCGACTTTCCGATCCTGGTCTGGAATTTGCTACGCTGGCGTGAAGGGGGCCTGCCGGAGCGATGCCGATCGAACGTTCGGCTAGGAGAAGCAATCCGGCTGCGATTAAAAAAGGGCCGTCAACACGTGGAGCAGGTAACGCCAGCCAAGAACATCGTACCACTGAAAATCTTCGACGACGCGGCGATCTTCACGTGTGACACACCCGGGCGATATGAGATCGTCCTCGACAAAGGAACTAACGTCGCACATCAACTCCCCCTTTCGTCCAACATACTCTTCCGCGACGAATCGGACCTACGCGGACACTATTCGGGTGAGTGGGGAAAATGGAAGGTCACCGACGCCACGCGAAGCGATTACTTCGGGGTCATCATCCCGCTACTTTTGATCGCCCTGTTGCTCTGGGTACTCCACGGGCGAATAATTCGGTCGAAGGAATAAAATGATTCCCGAACCTCACTCTTCAAGCAACTCGGTATCGTCGTGCTCATAACCGGGCGCACAGCAACAAAGAAATTTAAGTGTATCT
>JASFHG010000292.1:0-5372 GCA_050123355.1 Planctomycetia bacterium | reverse complement strand
ACAGTCCGAACCGACAAGGATCAATGGAGCGGCGGGCCTGCCGTCTTGCTGACCGTCAACAAACAGCCCGGTGCGGACACCCGTCATATCACCGAACGCGTCACCCAGGCCCTAAAAGAGCTCCAGGTGAGTCTCCCGTCCGACGTGCGGATCGAACCAAAACTCTACCAGCAACGAATGTTCATCGATCGGGCGGTCGACAACGTCATCGATGCGCTGCGAGACGGCAGCTTATTGGTCGTGGTCGTCTTGCTTCTGTTCTTGATGAACTTCCGGACCACCTTCATCACGTTGACCGCGATCCCGCTCTCGCTGGCAATTACCGCGTTGGTCTTCAAGCTGACGGGCATGTCGATCAACACGATGACGCTCGGAGGACTTGCCATCGCGATCGGCGAGCTGGTCGATGACGCGGTCGTCGACGTGGAAAATATCTTTCGGCGACTCCGCGAAAACCGGCTCCGCGAAAATCCTCGCCCGACACTTCGGGTCGTCTACGATGCAAGTCGCGAAGTAAGAAACTCGATCGTCTTCGGCACCCTGATCGTCATTCTGGTCTTTTTACCGATCTTCGCGCTCAGCGGGATGGAAGGGCGACTCTTTACGCCGCTGGGCATCGCGTATATCGTGTCGATCGGTTCTTCGCTGCTCGTATCGCTCACGCTCACACCAGTCCTTTCCTACTTGCTGCTGGGGCAAATTGTCACGAAAAAACACCTGGAGGATGGCATTTTTCTGCGGGGACTCAAGCAGGTCACCGGATACTGTATCCACAAATCAACTGAAAACGCGGGCATAGTCCTGACGATGACCGCCATGATCGTCGTCGTCTTCGGTGTAGCTCTCGTGCAGCTCGAAAGCGACTTCCTGCCACCGTTCAACGAAGGGACCGTCCAGATCAATGTCATACTCAGTCCCGGCACATCGTTGGAGACGTCAAAACAAGTAATATTGGACGTCGAAAAACAACTTAAAAAGGTCAAAGCGATCAAGTCACTCGCCTTTAAAACCGGCCGTGCAGAACTTGATGAACATGCGGTAACGGTCAACATGACCGAAGTGATTGCCGAACTGCGGCCCGAGGTCAAACAGTCGCGAGAAGAGATCTTGAAAGAAATCACCGACGTTCTCGACCCAAAGAACCTGCCAGGCGTCGTTATCGGGGTCGAACAACCGCTGGCTCACCTGATGGATCACATGCGGTCGGGGGTCCAAGCACAAATCGCCATCAAGCTTTTCGGCGACGATCTTTCGGTACTCCGTAATACGGCCGAGAAAATGAAGGACCGAATCAGCACCGTCCCCGGCATCAGAAACCTTCGCGTCGAGCAGCAAGTCGAAATTCCTCAGCTACGGATTGAGATCGATGACTCGCAACTCGTCAAATATGGCCTGACGCGACATGACGTAAGCGAACGAGTTGAAACCGCGATGAACGGACGTTTTGCACCGGAAGTGATCCAAGGTCAGCAGAAGTTCGACCTGCTCATCCGGCTGGACGAGCCGTATCGCGAAGACCTGGACTCGCTTCGGCGGCTTCGGATCGAACTTCCCCGCGGCGGCACGACCATGCTGGGATCCATCGCGAAATTCTACAAATCGAGTGGACCGAACACCATCCGACGCGAACAGGTCCGACGGCGTATCGTCGTACAATGCGACACCTCGGGCCGAGGCTTGGTCGATGTGGTCCAAGACATCCAAAAAACCTTGCAGCCAATCGAGGCCAGCCTTCCAGCCGGCTACTTTGTCGAATACGGCGGCCAGTTCCAGAACCAGCAGACTGCCTCGCGAAAAATCATGATCCTTTTCGCAATCTCCT
The DNA here is from genome assembly GCA_050123355.1 of Planctomycetia bacterium. Lineage (GTDB taxonomy): Bacteria > Planctomycetota > Planctomycetia > Pirellulales > Thermoguttaceae > JASFHG01. Next base: position 3,550 of record JASFHG010000292.1, on the reverse strand, counting down.
TAATAGGAATGTTCCTGGTCCTCTATACCATGTTTCGAAATGCAAACCTCGCTTTCCAAGTGATGGTGGCGCTTCCCACAGCGTTTATCGGTTCGGTTGCCGCGTTATACCTCACCAACCAGACGCTGTCGATCGCGGCGATGATCGGCTTCATCTCGCTGTGTGGCATCGCCTCCCGAAACGGAATCCTGCTGATCAGCCACTATCTCAACTTGGTAAAGTGGGAAGGAGAAAGCTGGACCCGCGAGATGATCGTCCGTGCCGGTCAAGAACGAGTCGCTCCGGTCCTCATGACGGCCCTCACCTCGGGAATCGGGCTATTCCCGTTGGCCATGGCATCTGGGCAACCGGGCAAGGAAATCCTTTACCCTGTCGCGACCGTCATCATCGGCGGTCTGCTCTCAAGCACCTTGTTGGAATTTTTCGTCCGGCCTGCCTTGTTCTGGCGTTTTGGACGCAAGGCTGCCCAAAAGGCGCTCGGCCATGAGGCCGACGAATTAGATTGAAATTTTTATTAACCAACGAATCCCTTTGAACAGTAGGAGAACCATTATCATGAAAACTACCGTATTCCTCACTCTACCATGCCTCGTCCTTTTTACTTTACTCATGGTCGGAGGCTGTCAGCAAAGCTCGTGCTCTTCTTGTGATGATCACTCGACATGCCCGTCTTGCGATCATGAAGAGAAGCCAACCCCGGACCATCAGCATAACGAAGAACCTCACTCGCATGCCACGGCCGGTTCACATGGCGGTGAGATGTACGTCATCGGCAATGATACGGCCCACGCAGAACTGAAACACGATCACCAGACAGGCCAGATCACCGTCTGGGTATCCGACCATGGCGGAGAACCGGAAAATGCCGGTGAATCGATCACGTTGCAAATATTTGAGGACGGGAAATTCGTCGACTATCCTCTCCCCAAGACCGACACACCCGGCATGTATCAGTTGACCGACACCAAACTTTGCGACCTGCTCGAAGATAGCGAGCATCTCAAGGCCCGATTGCATGTCACGATCCACGACAAAAAGGCAACGGCTGTCATCGAGCATCAGCATCACTGAAAAATATCCATCGCTATAACACCTTAAACAAACCACAAAAAAACGGTCGGCCTTGTAACCAAGGTCGACCGTTTGAATATTGCTTAAAGCTTATATCAATTCAAAAGCTTTAGAATTTGAAGATACAATCAAAACCGCCGGAGAACTGGCTCGAACGGGTATTGTTATCAAAGTGCTGAGCGAAGTTGCTCGGGCTGGCACCACTGGCATCCCAACGGATTTCCGGTCGGATGATGATATTCTTACGCGGCGTATAATTCAAGCCGAGCGTAATACCGGTCGAGTTGACCGTATTGATGCCTGCCTGACCGCCCAAACGAGCTTCGTCACGGAACCATTCGACACGTGCACCGGCCGCCCAACGATTGCTGATTTTATAGAGCAAGTACTGATTGATACCGTAGTACTTCAATGCGTTGCCCGTGAACTCGTCGCTATCCGTTCGGAAATCGCTTTGCATGATATATTGCAAGCGGCGACTGACTTGCCACTTGAACACCAAGCTTTGCAGGTAGGTCGTCCAGGTAGTACCGGCATTTTCTTGCAAATCGCCAAAGCTGGTGGCATAGGTAAGCGACATATTATTGCGAAGTTTCACCGAAGCTCCACCGAGGAACGTCGACGCGTTGGTCGGATTGATCCAACCGTTATCCCAACCGTTGGTCCAACCACCGTGGATCGTCAATCGATCGGTCACGTCGTATTCGGCCAACGCACCCATGTGGGTAAACGGCTCGATCGCCAAGGCATAGGAGTGGCTGTAGAAGAAGTTATCCGGAGCCGGGACAACTTCGTAGCCAATGATGGTATAAAAATGACCGACTTTGACGCGGAGATCGTTATAAGCGATTTCGGCATAGAGCTGCGGCAACGCCGAGCCATAGTTGTTATCGTTGCTGGTCATCCAGCCACCATCCCAACCGCCGTCGCCGAAACATTGGGTGTCGGGACCATCGGCACCCCACATGAAGTCGACACGACCACCGAATGCAAGACCGGAACCGCCATTGTCGGCCTTCTTTTCGGCATAAACCCACATCTGGTCAAGAGTATAACCATCCGCATAGTTACGCATGGTCAAAGGACCATTGTCATTGGCCCCATACTGGTTCTGATAGATACCGGACGAAATCCAGCCACCTATTTCGATATTGACTGTTTTGGGGCAGCAACACTCCTGAGCATCACAGCAACCAACTTCTTCACAACAGTTTGCGGCATCGCAACATTTTGCATTTTGCCAATTGATCGCCATGGCAGGCGAGACAAGTAGAACCGCCAACACAGCAGTCCAAATCATCGACCGTTTCAAGTTCATCTTTCAGATCTCCTCCCTTTTTCGGATATTCATCCACTCGTAATCAAAGTTGAGCGTCAGCATCTCAAACTTCGTTTTTTCAGTTCTGGAAGCTTATTTATGCGATTCGGTCCCCAAAAGGCCAGGCTTACTCATTTCTAACGCCCAAGAACCTTCGTTCAGACCGAAACTATAAGTTTCCCCACGCTTTACCGCGCACCGAGAGCGGCTAATCAGAAAATCGGATACCACCCGATCGGTAAATCAGAACCTCGAGCAAGAAGCCTAAAAAAACAGCAAAACAAGTTCATATCATGCCAATCAGGTAAACCAGGTAAAACAGGTGGCGAGGCGACCTTTGCTCAACTTTTACCCCTAGGATAACTTATCCGCTTTCGTGAAGAGTGCAAAAGATGAGGGAAAGACCCCCAAAGCGTCTTTCCCTCCACCTGCAATTCTTTCAGAATCAGTCTCACTCCGGCAGAGCTGGAGTGAGACTGATTGAAATCCTTTTAATCGGTTAGGGCACCAATAACCTGGGCAGCTTCGTCACAGAGACGTTGTGACTCCTCGGCGGTCGAAGCCTCGGCACATGCACGAACGATCGGCTCGGTATTACTCGCACGGACCAAAAGCCATGCGCCCGACGGCCAATCGAGACGCAGCCCGTCCAATCGGTCACTGCGAGCATCCGAAAAGTGCTTTTCCAAAGCGTCCAAAGCCTGAGGGACTTGGTCCTGAGCCAAGGCGACTTTGGTCTTGACAATCTCATACCGCGGCAGTTCATCGGCCAGCTCGCTGATCGGAAGCTCACGAGCCGCCATCGCGTCAAGAAGTTGAGCCATGCCTACAAAACTGTCGCGAACCAATCCCACCCGAGGATCGATCGGGCCACCATTCCCTTCACCGCCAAAAATCGCGTCCTTGGCCAACATTAAATCAACGACATTCGCCTCACCGACGGCAGAGCGGAAAAATCGCTGGCCATATTTCTCGGTTCGATCCTGAGCCATCCGACTTGTCGAGCAGTTCGTCACGATCGGGCCCTTTCGTTGACGGAGTATATGTTCGGTGATCATCGCGACGGTATATTCTTCGCCGATATAGCGGCCCGACTCGTCGATCACGGCCAGCCGATCCGCATCGGGATCTTGGCAGAATCCAATCACCGCGCCCGAACGG
>JASFHG010000291.1:0-5376 GCA_050123355.1 Planctomycetia bacterium | reverse complement strand
CAGGAACCTCGAACCATGCACGACTCGCTACACGAATCGACCCTCGACGCCTTTCTCGACGAAGCGCTCTCGACTCGCGAGATGGCCCGAATCGAACAGCTCCTGCGTGCCGACCCGCGCGGCGTCGAACAACTTGCCTCGATCCGTGCCCAGCGAGATGCGGGCGTCCACTCACTCGGTGCGATCTGGCGTCGCTATCGACTGAGCTGCCCCTCGCGAGAAGATCTCGGAAACTATCTGCTCGGCGTCCTCGACAAAGATCAAACCGAACGGATCCGGCTGCACCTCGAAACGGTCGAATGCCGCTACTGCCAAGCCAACCTGGCCGACCTCCAAGCACGTGCCGAAGAAACCAGCGAAACCATCCAACGCCGCCGTCGCCGCTACTTCGAATCGAGTATAGGTCGTCTTTGATCGCTTTAGCCGACGGGCCTGCCCGTCGCTTTGCGTCAGTAGCCGCGTTTTTCACTCTCCTTTTAGCCGCCGAGCTTGTTCGGTGCTTTGAACCAGTGGCAACGTTTTTCGCTCTCCAATCGCCGAACAAGCTCGGCGGCTAAACACCCCCCCTCTCTTCTGGGGGTTCCAAAAATCGCTCTGGACACGACGCTCTGATTTTGAGAAACTCCCGCCGCCGAGGGGCTCCTCCTCGGTGCCTATCTTATTGACATGGGAGAAAAGACCATTATGTTCCTTTTATTGAGATCTGCATTGTTAATGAACCGTTCTGCGACCACAAATCCAACAAACCCGGCTGGGACAGCCGCGTTTGCGGTTGCACAACGATCATTAAATACATCGGGATCAATAAAGCGATTGAGTTTTATAGTGCTGGCCGCGACGATCCTCTGCACCTCGGTCGGATGCCGCAGCATCTATGGCGATAACGGACCGACCGACCCGGCCTTCCCCGAAGACCCGACTTTCGACTGGGTCGGCACGACACGCAAAAAGGATAAAGACATAAAGCTCTTCGGACTCAGCAATAAAGCCAAGGCGATCGAAGAAGATCTCGGAGGTAGCCTATAGCCGTCCGATCTGTTACGATTACCTTTATCACTTATACTTCACGCCGAGCTTGCTCGGCGATTTTTGTTTTTCGACAGAAATTTCATCCGCGTGAATCGCAGCTAACGCAGAAAGAGAAAAGACCATGGACCTACAACAAAAGTACGAAGCGGTTCGACAACATGTGATAGAAACCGGTTACCTCCGTGCAACGATCGGGCTGCTCGGCTGGGACGAACTGACCGGCATGCCCGCCGCGAACGCCCCGTACCGTGCCGAACAGACGACGCTCCTCTCCGGCATGCTCCACGAACGATCCGTCGACCCACACTATGGCGAGCAACTGGCCGAGCTGGCCGAAAGCAAGCTGCTCGACGACCCGACCTCCGACACGGCCATCACGATCCTGCGACTCAAACGGAACTACGACAAATCGGTCAAACTCCCCAAGCGGCTCGTCGAAGACCTCACCCGGGCCGCCGTGCTCGGCCAAAGCCAGTGGATAAAATCGCGAGCAGACAGCGACTTCGCAAGCTTCGCCCCCTGCCTGAAAAAAATCGTCGAGCTCAAAAAAGAGCAGGCCGACGTGATGGGCCACGACGACTCGATCTACGACCCGCTTCTCGACGACTTCGAGCCGGAAACCAAAACGGCCGACGTGCGCCAGGTACTCGAAGGGCTCCGCGAAGCGCTCGTCCCGCTGGTCGCCGAGATCACGCAGTGCGGCCGTCAAGCCGACACGTCAATCCTCACTCGCTCCTACCCGGTCGATCGCCAGAAAAAACTGGTCCGCGAAGTGGCCGCCCTGATCGGCTTCAACTTCGATCGCGGCATGTTGGCCGAGACAACCCACCCGTTCTGCACCGACCTCGGCCCGGACGACTGCCGGATCAACACCCGGTACATGGAAAACTTCCTGCCGGGCGGTCTGTTCGGCACGATCCACGAGGCAGGCCACGGAATTTATGAACAGGGCCTCCGGTCCGACGTGTACGGTCTGCCGCTGGCATCGTACGCCTCGCTCGGGATCCACGAGTCGCAGTCTCGCATGTGGGAGAACCTCGTCGGACGAAGCCACTCGTTCTGGCAACACCTTTTCCCCAAAGTGCAAGCGTATTTCCCCGAATCGCTCGGCGACGTCACGCTCGACGATTTCTACTGGGCCGTCAACGCCGTGCGACCGTCGCTGATCCGTGTCGAAGCGGACGAAGCAACGTACAACCTGCACATCCTCGTCCGGTTCGAGTTGGAGATCGACCTGATGGAAGGCCGGCTCGGGGTCGACGACCTGCCCGAAGCATGGAACCAGAAGTATCAAGACTACCTCGGCATCACGCCACCCGACGCGGCAAGCGGCGTCCTGCAGGACGTCCACTGGTCCGGCGCGATGATCGGCTATTTCTCGACCTACACACTCGGCAACCTGTACGCGGCACAACTGTTCGAGCAGGCGGAGAAGGAGATCGGCCCGCTGGCCGACCACTTCGCCCAAGGTCAGTTTGGCCCCCTGAAAACGTGGCTCAACGAGAAAGTCCACAGCCAAGGCCAGCGATACTGGGCCGCCGAGCTGTCCGAGCGCATCACCGGCCGCCCCCTTTCCCACGAACCGTTCATCCGTTACCTTCGAGAAAAGCTCAGCCCGCTTTACAGGATTTAGATGCAAAACATAGTACTTTTAGCCGTCGAGCTTGCTCGACGGCTAAAAAGAAATTTTATTGCTGCGTAAACCCGTCTCCCCCCCAAAAAATGCCCACACCTCCGCCTGTCAAACGATTTGAAACGCCGTCCGGGATCCGAGTCTATCGGATCGGGTGTCGCGTCATGCCCGAGATGAGCGGGCGGGTGTACCTCGTGCTCGAAGCAGGGCCACCGACGCTGGTCGACGCCGGGTCGGGCTGCATCGAATCCAACGCCGACATCGTGGCCGCGTTCGAGACGATCCGTCACGAGTTCGACGAAATGGTCCACCTGGAAGACGTGCGACGGATCCTCATCACCCATGCTCACTTCGACCATATCGGAGGGCTCTCCTTTTTTGTCGACCGGCAAAAAGTCGAAGTCGGTCTCCACCCGCTCGAACGATCGATCCTTTTGGCCCAAGAGGAGCGGCAGGTGCTCCGATCGCAAGGCTGGGAGCGGCTCCGACGCCGGATCGGCGCGGAAGAGCTCCCCAAGTCACAGTTTTTCAACATCCGACCGCCGTTGCCACAGCATCGACCACTCGAAATCACCATCGACATGGAAGACCAGACCACGCTCGACGGGCTAACCTTTCTCCACACGCCGGGCCACGCGTCGGGCCACGTCTGCATCGTCGCCGATGGGCTGCTGTTGTGTGGTGACCATCTCCTTTCGCGGACCATCCCGCAGCTCTGGCCCGAGTCGACCCGGCCGTACCTCGGGATGGGCCACTTCCTCGACTCGCTGAAACAACTCCGTCGCACGCCCGGGCTGACCGTCGGCCTGGCCGGGCACGAACGGGTGATCGAAAACGTCTACCGCCGGATCGACGATATCTTCACCGCCCAGGACCGCCGCAACAACCGGCTCCTCGAAACGCTCACCAACGCCGATCACCCCATGACCGTCGCCGAGTTAACCCGATCCATCTATGCCGTCGGCGTCGGCCGCTACGCCACGCTCGCCCTGATGGACATCGCCGCCCGATCCGAGTATCTTCATTATCGTGGAGTCCTGCGTATCGCCAACCTGGCCGAAGTCGCCACGGACGAAAACGTCGCCTGGCGATATGAAATCGCACCAAACCAAAAAATCACATGATCCATCGCATCACTTTTCTTCGCAACTCGACCTTTTTGCTGGCCCTGCTCGGAGCGATCCTGTATTGGGCCGCGCAACCGCCGCTCGACTGGGGATGGCTCGCGTGGATCGCGCCGGTGCCGTGGATCTGGCTGATCCGGCAAGAACGCCTGCCGGGCCGCCGGCCGTATCGATCGCTCTGGCTGGTCGGTTTTCTGCTCTGGATGGCGATCCTCCACTTCCTTCGTCTCCCGCACCCGGCGACCAGTATCGGCTGGGTCGCGACGAGCGGCTACCTCGCGTTTTACCTACCACTTTTCGTCGCCCTCTCCCGGGTTGGCGTCCACCGGTGTCGATGGCCGGTCGTTCTGGTCGCCCCGTTGGTCTGGGTCGGGCTGGAGCTTTTCCGTGCCCACATGCTCACCGGGATCACGATGGGGGCGCTCGCCTATAGCCAGTACCAATGGCTCCCGGTCATCCAAATCGCCTCAATCTTCGGCTACTACGGCGTCGGCTACGTCGTGATGCTCGTCGCGTCTTGCCTGGGCCGGATGTTGCCGAACCAAAAATCCACTTCAGAACAAACATCATCGCCGCCCGCCAAGTGGGCGTTTTGGCCGATCCTGCCGGCGGTGATCATACTCGGTGCAACGCTCGGCTACGGTTATTCCCAACTCGGCAGAGACACCAATACCGACGGACCGTCCGTCCGCGTCGGGCTGGTTCAAGGGACGATCGACATCACGATGAAGTGCGATCCGGATAAAATCGAGGAGGTGAATCGGCACTACATCGACCTCTCAAAAAAAGCGATCGACGAGCATCCGGACCTCGACCTGCTGGTTTGGCCCGAGACGATGTATCGCGACGGGTTGTGCGAGGCCGACGCCGACTTCAAAGTACCGGAGGCGATGAACGTCTCGGACGAAAAAGGGAAACAACTGATCCAAGAGTTCGTCGACGAGAGCCACCAGCGGTTGAACAACCTGACCAACTATTTCGGCGTCCCGGTCCTCTTCGGGCTCGACACGATCGAGTACACGTCCGATGGCGTCCGCTTTTACAACTCGTCCATCCTGGCCCTGCCCCACACGACAGAAAGCGAGTCGCTGGTCAATCGCTACGACAAGATGCATCGGGTGCTCTTCGGCGAGTACGTCCCGTTTGCCGACATCTTCCCGATACTCCAGGACTTCACACCGCTGCCGATCAGTATCACGGCCGGCAAAGGGGCACAGGTTTACGAAGTCAACGGAGTCCGATTCTGCCCGAACATCTGCTACGAAAACGTTCTGCCTCACGTGATCCGCCGCCAGGTCAACGAGCTTCGGGAAAAGTATCAGGAGCCGGACGTGCTGGTCAACCTAACGAACGACGGCTGGTTCTGGGGCTCCAGCGAGTTGGACCTCCACCTGGCCTGCGCTGTCTTCCGAGCGGTCGAGTGCCGCAAACCGATGCTGGTCGCCGCGAATACGGGCATCTCCGCCTGGATCGACGCGACCGGCGCGATCCGCGCCAGGGGCCCACGCCGCGACACCGACCTGATCATCGCCGACGTCGGACCGCATCAAGAATGGAGCCTTTACCTCGACGGCGGCGACTGGTTCGCCG
>JASFHG010000290.1:0-5394 GCA_050123355.1 Planctomycetia bacterium | reverse complement strand
GGCTCTTTCACCTTGATGATCATATCGGCACGGCCATAGATTTCGGCCGGATCGGAAACCATTTCGGCCCCCTCGGCGATATATTCATGGTCGGCCAACCCTGACCCGAGCCCGGCACCCGCCTCGACCAGGACGGTATGCCCACGACGCTTCAGCTCCTCAACTCCCACCGGCAACAGCCCGATCCGATACTCGTCACGCTTCACTTCTTTCGGGACACCAATAATCATAGCCATTCCTCACTTTCGGGGGGTAATCTGCTCGTGCCAGGATTTTTTTCGTTTATCTATAGACAATGTTGCACGGGCAGGAATCTTGCCAGTCGGAAAAAGGGGCCTCTTTTATAAACGTCCCCAAACCACCGAGTATAGAAAAGTCTTTCTAACATGCGGCAACCGGGCTGTTAAGCGGGGGGAGGAACCGTTTCGGCGATTTCTTCGGGAGTTTTTGCCAAAGCGAACAACCTTGGCGGCGGCCCCATTTTAGGCTAAAAATCATACATCACGAGATATCCGAAACAGTTCCGTGTAAAAATTGAAGCACAGTTTGGCTACGTAACAACAATCCCCTATAAAAACTGTCGATCCGTTCACATTGTTGAAACAGAAAGCATCTCCACCATGACCATCATCCCGCCCCCTTCGGCCGAATTTCACGACCGTCTGGACCGCCTTCGAAATCGGCTGAATGACCGCTGCCCCGACTGGGAAGCAGCCGTTGTTACGCGAAAGATGTCGATCTACTACTTGACCGGCACGATGGTCGTTGGCGCGTTTTGGATCCCGCGTGAGGGTGACGCGGTTCTGTTTGTTCGAAATGGATATGGTCAGGCACAATGCAATGCTACATGCGCCGTACAACCAATGCGTAGCTATCGCGATATGGTCGAAGCGATCGGCCCGACGCCCGAACGATTGTGGCTCGAGAAAGACGGGATGACCCTTTCGCACTTCGAGTTCTTCAACAAGTACTTCAACGTCGAAACGATCGAGCCACTCGACAACCATCTCATGGCCCTGCGTGCGGTGAAAAGCAAATACGAAATCGACTGCCTCACCCGAGCCGGCGTCATTCACGCCGAGGTGCTCGAAGAGGTTGTACCCCGCCTGATGACCGAAGGGATGAGTGAAGCCCAGCTCGCCGTACAGATCTTCAACGAAAAGATCAAACGCGGCGCTCAAGGACTCGTCCGGCTGAACATGTTCGAGACCCAGGTCATTCTCGGCTACGTCTGCTTCGGGCTCAGCTCGCTGTTGTCGAACGATTTCGTCGGGCCGGGCGGTGTTTGCGGACTGGGAACTACCGTACGATGTATGGGCAGCCGGAACCGGAAGTTGGTCAAAGGAGATCTGGTCTATATCGACTCGGTCTGCACTTACGAAGGCTATCACACCGACAAGACGGCCGTTTATCTCTTCGGCACACCGACCGATCCGAAGCAGGAACAACAAATCCACGAATATCACAAGAAATGCGTGTCGATCCAAGTCGAGCTGGCCTGTAACCTCAAGCCGGGTGTCCAGCCCTCGGAACTCTACGCGTCGACGATGGAAAAACTGGACGACAAGTTCCGTCAAAACTTCATGGGCTACGCTGACCAACAAGTCCGCTTCCTCGGCCACGGTGTCGGCCTGACGTTCGACGAGCTGCCGGCAATCGCCAAGGGCTTTGACGAACCGTTGGTCGAAAACATGGTCTTTGCGGTAGAGCCGAAGTACGCGATCGAGAACGTCGGCATGGTCGGCACCGAGAACACCTACCTCGTCACCCCCGACGGCGGCCACCGCCTGACCGGCCGCCGACTCGAAGTGATTGAAGTTTGAAAAACCGAAGCATCGTCTTTCAAACTTCTTAAAAAGCCGTGTCGGGGGGGTTTCGCGGCAAAAATTGGAAGCTACAATAGAGAGTCTCAGCGACGAGCCCCCGTCTTGGGGGTTACCGATTTTGGGCGATTAGCTCAGTTGGCTAGAGCGCCACGTTTACACCGTGGATGTCGGGGGTTCGAGTCCCTCATCGCCCACTCTTTCTCCTTCTTTTGCCCTTTCGATAATTGGCTCACCATCGTTTTTTTGTTACAATCATAGCAACAAAAAACATCCTGGTTACCTCTCCATCCTCCCAAGTCGAAAGGCAAGAACTCATGCAACATCTCCTCTCAACCACCATCGTTTTTTTGGCCCTGGGCCTAACCGTAACATGCAACGCACAAATCCCGGCCGTTAAACCGAGCGATACTTCCAAACTCATCCCTGCACAGACGATTACCAGCCCGTTTAGAATGGCGGTCACGGTGACCATTAATGGAAAGGATCATCACATCGGTGGCACTCCCGGTACGATCAATATACCCGCGTGCGAAAATCGAATATTCTACCTCATCGATTTAAGACAGGATAACGCTTCCGCATATCAGAAAGAACTCGAACGACATAAGATTCGACGGATCCGATTTTTGGGAGACATTACGGATGCGGATTTAAAAAAGTACCGTGACGTAAAACTTTTAGAAAACCTAACGACGATCGATTTTAGTTACTGCAGAGAGATAACCGACTTCTCTCCCATTGCAGGTTTGACGAATCTAACGACCGTGATTGAATGCGATGACCTGACGACCCTCGCCACATTGAAGAACCTGAAATCAATCAAGCGTTTTTGCGGCAACCGGACAGACCTCTCGGCCCTTTCCGGTTTGAAGAACCTTACGACCGTTGAGGTAAGTCATGACAACCTTACGAACCTTTCTCCCCTGAAGAATCTCACGACGCTCAAAGTAAGTAGCTGCAGCTCGTTAAAAGACCTCTCTACCCTGAAGAACCTGAAGAACTTGAAAACGCTCGATGTAAAACATTGTTGCCGTCTGACGGACTTCTCCACCATTTCCGACTTGAAGAACCTCACAACGCTCGATTTGAGTGGCGGTGAAATAACCACTCTCTCGCATCTTTCGGATTTGAAGAATCTAACAACACTCAATGCGAGTGGGTGCAGAAATCTGACGAACTTTTCCACCATTTCAACCTTGAAGAACCTGGAAACGCTCGATTTGAGCGGCAATGCGAACCTGACGGACTTCTCTATTCTTACGGACCTGAAGAAACTGAAAACGCTCAATTTAAGTGGCTGCGTCAAGCTCACGGATATCTCGCCCCTTGCAAGCCTAAAGAAGCTGGAGAAACTCAATTTGGGCGGCTGTCGCAACTTGAAGGATATCTCGGCCCTCGCGGACCTGAAGAAACTGGAGAACCTCAATTTGGGCATGCTCAATTTCACCTTTTGTCACCAACTGACAGATTTTTCGGCCCTATCGAACCTGGAAAATTTAACCATGCTTGATTTGAGTGGCTGCAGTTTGACAGATCTCTCGTCCCTATCCGATTTGAATAATCTAACGATGCTCAACTTGAGGTATTGCACCAAGCTAACGGATCTTTCGGCCCTTTCGAACTTGAAAAATCTAACGGCGATCAATTTGGGTTACTGCACCAAGCTGGAGAATCTTTCCGGGCTTTCGGGCCTGGAAAACTTGACCGCACTGAAGTTGAATAATTGCAAGAAACTGGCGGACCTCTCTGCCCTTTCAAGCCTGAAAAACTTAACCATACTCGTCATATATGGTTGTCCGAACCTGAAGGATGCCTCCGCTCTTTCCAGCCTGAGGAATCTTACAACGCTCGGTTTGAGCGATTTCGAAAATCTGACCGATCTTTCCGCTCTTTCGGAATTAAAAAAACTAACGACGCTCAATTTAAGCTTCTGCAAAAACTTGACGGATATTTCTACCTTATCGAACCTGAAGGGCTTAAAAAAGCTCAGCTTGACGGGGTGTACCAGCCTGAAAGATTTCACTCCCCTTTCAGACCTGCAGAGCCTGGTAATGCTCGATTTGAGTAGATGTAAAAACCTGACCGATCTCTCCGTCCTTTCAAACCTGAAGGGACTGATAACGCTCGGTTTGATGAGCTGCAAAAACCTGACGGATGTTTCACCCCTATCGAACTTGAAAGGCTTAAGGGTGCTCGCCTTGAATTGGTGTGAAAACCTGACGGACATCTCACCCCTTTCGAACCTGAAAAATCTAACAGAACTCGTTTTACACGAATGCAAGAAGGTCAAGCCATCGGATATCGAACAGCTTCGGAAGCAGTTGCCAAACTGCGAAATAAGTAATTAATGGCTCATTCTATCCCACAAAGATTATAAGCACACACCCAAGTGCCAGATCAAACAATAGAACTACTCGAATTGATCGTCATGTTGCGTTTGAGAGAGGCGGATGATGAGAAGTTTTTGGGTGGAGTCGCCGGTGGGGGTGGTTTCGGTGAAGAAATAGGTGCCGAGGCTACCCTCGCGGACCGGGATAGTCGAAAGGACCAGGAAATCGCCCAGGCCGAGTTCGGTTGTGATGTCGAGATTCTCGTACGATTTGCGCTCTTTTCCAAAATCGAGCTTGACCATACCGTTGCGGCCTTTGGAAAACCCGCGACGCATCTGGGCGAGCTGGATCTCGGGGGTCAGGCGGACTCGAACGCGGCCGTCCGGGAGATTCTTCGTGTGGACGGCAAACATCGGCTGAGCATTGTAGAGCGTCTCACCACTGGTCTTGCCGTTGGAATCGCGGAGAAGGACCGGCAGCTCGGCCAACGCGTCCTGAGCGGTGATCTCGCCTCGTCGACCGCTGCGCAACTGCAAGTGCCGGCGAGTGACCGTCGGGGCCTGCTCCATCTCCTCGAGCGTTGCCGTGTGCTTCTGCAGTTCGGTAATCTGCTTCTTCCCCTTCAGTTGCAATAACTGCGAAAGACGGACCGGTAACGGGCCGCTGATCACGCCAGACCGGAAACCGTTCTCCGCCAGAAGCTGACGCATCTCGGGCTCGATCTTCTGCTCGTCGATCTCGTCCCAGAACGGGCCGTTGATACCCTCATCCCCGAGCGGAAACCGGACGAAAAACATGTCCAAAACCACACTGTCCGACGTCATTCGGGCCGGCTTCAGCGGCAGCAGGTTCGGAACCGGCTTCCTAAACGGGGTACAGCCGGCCGCCAACAGCGTCAACGAGAGCATCCCCACCGACAAAAAGAGCATCAAATAAGGCTTCCTACCGATTCGTCGCATCCGTTCGCTTCAATCGTTTTCGAGTTGGGGTTGGGATTGGTACAAAACTGGTCTGGCGTTATAAAGGACCGAAGGAGCTTAACGAGAATTGTCCCCACGGTCAAGGGAAAATAGGCAAACCGGGGGATTATCGAATGCCAAACCTCCTTATAGACTCTCAGGTATTCAAAGTTACGAGGCCGACCAACGGAAGGCCGGTTTTTCAGGAAAAAACGTTAAACCGCTTGTAACTTTAAATATCTTACAATCAATAGCCGTCGAGCTTGCTCGTCGCTTTAA
>JASFHG010000289.1:0-5416 GCA_050123355.1 Planctomycetia bacterium | reverse complement strand
CCGTACCGGTATCCAAAACGGCCCAGGTACCGCCACCAAGCTCGCCGGCGACGTAGAACCAATCTTGCACCTCCTCGGTAAATTCTCCACCCCAATAAATTCGGCGGGAAACCGACGGTCGCGGAACGGTCATCGCCACCTCCCACTCGGAGTTCGGTTTCCAAACGATCCCTGCCGCGGGCAAGATCCGCAGGTCGTCACGGTCGAGATAAGCAACGCCGAAGATCAACTGCACATCCGGCCGCCAATCCCACATCGCACCGAAGTGACCGGTGATCCGGATCGCCTCGTCGGTCCCTTGCTCGAAATCGCTGAAGACGCCCGGCGTGACCGAAACCTCGGCCGACCACTTCCGGCTGAGCTTATGGGCCCAACGGAACTGGAGATACGCATCGTAAAGTCGGGCCGGAACGTCGATCTCAGTCGGGCCGTCCAGGTAATGGACCGCGAAGCCGGGCATCAACATCATCGGATGTCGCTTGTTCGGCAATGGCAGGACAAAATAGCTCTTCAGTTCGAGCTCCGTCTCGCCAAAATCTTTGCCTGCCGTCCCGCCGGCAAGCCAGGTCGCCGTGAAATTGGCCTGCTGGAAGAATGTATTTCTCGCATCGACCGGGCGATTCCAGATGTTTTCCTCTTCGGGGACCACGGTCGGCTCGAAGAAAACCTCGCCCGGTTCGACCGTCGGCTCATACAGCATCGTGGAACGAGGTTCTTGTGTCATCCTTTTGAGCAACGGCCCCGGTTCGATCTTAGCAGGCGGCATCGGCTGCGAGAAAGGGCGAGTATTCGTCTCGGGAAAAGAGGCCAGCAGACCGGGAATCGGCTCGCTCGGCGGCATCACCGCAGGCAGACGGACCACCTCCTCGGCAAAGAGCGGCCCGCTCAGCAAAATCGTAATCAAAAAAAACAGCAGTCGGTGCAAGCTTTTCCCTCGTCTTTATGTTAGTACGTTGCCCCGGCCCGAAGGAAAATGGTGGTGCTTGGGCTAAACTCTTCGTCGGTGCTCCGGACGACCAGTTGCCGCTCGAAAGCGACCCCCACCTCGAACAGAGCATCGATACTTTTTTCGTTATCGAACTCCACACCGAGCGCCGCTCGCATGTCGTTGTAGTCGAACTGGTCGATCTGATTCATCGGAGCGGCCGGCGTCAAGACCCACGACCCGCCGCCATACTCACCACGCAGGTAGAGCCACAGATTGGTTGTCCCCATCGATCGCATCCGTCGCGAAAACATCGGATTGGGGAAGAGGATGTCGAATCGCGTATCCTCGTTCGGCGTCCAAACCAACCCACCGGCCGGGAGCAGTTTGATTCGCACGCGATCGTAATAGACGATCCCGAATTTCGCCTTCCAGACGGACGAAAACGTGAGCACGGCAAAGCCATGGCCCGTGTAGCGAATACTTTCCGCCGTAACTTTCTTGAAATCGGAATAAACCCCGACACGAAACGCAAGCTCACCACTGAGCCAATTGCTTCCGCTCACCGCGCTACTCAACTGCGGATTCCACGCCGCATCAAGATAGGCATCATATACCCGTGGGGGCAGATAATTGAGTGAGGAGGCCGGCGGCAATTGGCTTGAAACCGGTCCTTCCCACCAATGGAACGCAAAACCGGGCGTGACCAGCAGCGGAGATTCTTTGTTGTATAAAAACGGAAACGCGAACGTCGCGCTCAAGTCGAGATCGTTCGTCCCGAACCGCTTCGAACCGCGGGCAGGCATATAAACATAATCGAGCCGGACCTCGTCCAGAAACTTCTGCCGCCACCCGTTCACCTTCGCCATGTCAAGAGTCGGCACCTGGGGATAATAATCGGCCGGCAAAAGGGGCGGCGAGGTCGTCGTGCCGGGCGGAGCATACGGATCCCAAGCCGCGGGAGGAACCGCCGATTGACCCTGATAAAGCGGCAACGGACCTTGCACATTGCCCGCCGTGACCGGCGCGCTCGGGATGCTCCCGCTATAAGGTGTGCTAAGGGGTGACGTACTTCCGTAGGACGACGCCGGTGCCGCACTGCTATACGACGGCGATCCATAGGTCGTTGCCGGAGCGGTCGTCGACGGCATCGTACCATACGACGTCCCCGTCGGTGCGGAGTAAGGATTCGGTGGAACGGTGCTCGGCGTCATGGCCGTCGGAGCAGGCGTCATCCCGGACGTTCCCGTCGAGGGAATATTCAACCTTTGGCCCCAAACAGGCGAAATGGACTCGCTCAAAAACAGAACAACAACGATCAACAAAGGGATCGTCGTGACCAATTTTATCTTTTTCATCGAACGACGGGCCCCTTTCTGCGGTAACTTGGTGAAAATTGCGAAAATAGATAAACCTATCTCCCGGCATACTATCGAGAGATCGCTCCATTACCAAGAAAACTCTGCCCGCGTCAAGAGCGATTCTGCATGAGGGACAAGATAAAAAGGGGCAGCAGCGTTTGTTAGCCCGGCCGCCTGCGGCCGGTATGACACGGTAAAACCCCGTCAAACACTACCCCACCGAGCGGTCGCCCGGGTCGAGGCTGTCTTCGATAAACGAGAGGATCGGGTAGGCCGTGTTGTAGTGCTTATGAAGAAAAAGCTCGTTACGCTCGGCGTAGAGCGTCTCGCCCACCCGGTCGGCGATCGGGACGAGCATCTGCTCATGGCGACAGAGCACCGGCGAAATCTCGGTGATCGAGCCGGTCGTCTGCCAGTTGAGACACCCACACGTATTGTTGCATCGGTTGCGGATCGCGCATTGGGAGCAAGGTTCCTTATCGCGAGCCGACTCTTCATACAACCCCTCGCGGGCCGCCTCGTCGATACCGGTCGACACATGCCCGACACACCACCGGCTCTCCGGCCCGGCCGCCGTGAACTGAACGCACGGATAGAGGTAGCCTTGCGGATCGACCGACAGTTGCCGCTGCCCAAGTTCGCACCGATCGTGACAAAAATCGGCCCCTTTGATATGCGAAGCCAGCTTTACCTCCAGCGGGCTGAGATAAAACTTCCGACCCTCGCGGGTCCACTCGACATAAAGATCGCCGAGCCGCTCATACTGCTCCTCGAGCCGCGCAAGATCCTCCTCGGTCCACTCGGCCGCGTAATTCAACGAGACGATCAGATACCGGCACCCTTCGTCCAGCAAGAAACAGATCGACTCGACAAACTGATCGACCGTGTCCGGGTTGACCACCATCAACACACTCGCATACGGCCTCGCGGCCAGCAACATCCGCAACCGTGGCAAGAGCTTGTCGAACGATCCCGACCCGTCCGGCAGATGGCGGTGCCGATCGTTCGCCTCGCGCGTCCCGTCAAGACTCATCGCGATCAGGATATCGTTTTCCACCGAAAAATCGAGAAACGCTTGGTCAAGCAGCAGC
The DNA here is from genome assembly GCA_050123355.1 of Planctomycetia bacterium. Classification (GTDB taxonomy): domain Bacteria; phylum Planctomycetota; class Planctomycetia; order Pirellulales; family Thermoguttaceae; genus JASFHG01. Next base: position 2,039 of record JASFHG010000289.1, on the reverse strand, counting down.
CCGTTGGTCGTCATCTTGAAGTGGAACCGGCCGAGTTTCTGCTCTTCCATCGACTTTGCATCGTCGACAATCTGCTCGATCAATTTTCTATGCAAGAGCGGCTCGCCGCCGAAGAGGACGATCCCGCACGACCCGTTCCCGTTCAACCCCCGCCCAAACTCCAAACACTGCCTCGCCACCTCCGGCGTCATCGGTTGGTCGACTTTCGGTGGCGAGTAGCAATAAGAGCATCGCAGATTGCAACCGCGAGTCAAATGAAGCGTCAGATGCATGGCCATGTTCGTCGATTATTCCTTCTTCTCTTCTTTCGTTTCCTGCTTCTCTTGCTCTTCCTGCTTCGTCACCTCTACGCCTTGCTCACCGAGCCAGTTGGCAAAATCGCTCGCCTGCTGGCGAAGCAGTTTTTTCGCTTCATCTTTCGAAATTTGTCTTCGATATACCTTCTTCTCTTTTTCTTTCTTTTTCCATTCAGCTTGACTCAAATTCATCGGATCGTAAAAGACACCGAGGTAGCGAGTCTGCTTTCCCTTACCGGCTGATTCTTTCGTGAGATTCTCAGCAACACCTTTTATATTGTATTCGCGAGCAGTACACCCCATACCTCGGTTCTCATGCAATTTTGCAAAATCATCTCTAGAAACAAACTCAATGACAATGTTTTTGTCTTGATCTATCGTATCGACGCTTAAGGGCTTGGGGTCTTTAAACCTTTCCTTTTCCCCTTTTGGAGCTAAAAAAGCGAACATATTGGTAGCCCGCATTTTTACCACAACATCCTTCAACTCGCCCCCAGGCCCAAGCTTGACGCCATATTTGCTCAGCTCTTCTTTAATGACCTGAATTGCTTCTTCTTCCGAGAGAAAAATGGGCGGAGAAACCACAACGCAGCCCATCGCCCCACGACCTTCGCCATGCTCGAACAGCGGCGCGACGATGGTCGTGTTTTGATTCTGCTGCGTACCGGTGGTCGGAGCCTCTTGAGTTTGCTGCACCGCCGGGGGTCGATCGGCCGGTTTCAGGGGAGGCATCGATTCGGCGACACCGCCGATGTTGATCGCCAAGAAAAACGTCGCCGCACCGGCGGCCGCTTTACCCCAGTGGCTTTTTGAAGAACTTGCCTCCGTCGACGTGGGATAGTCCGGCTCGCGGAGCGATTCCAGAACCGGGCGGGCTTCCACCTTCGACAACCGTCTGTTTTTAGGGGGTTGCGTCATCTTTCTTTTCCTCCGTTTCTTGTTTTTCTTGTTCCTCCAACTCCACGCCTTGTCCGCCGAGCCAAACGACAAAATCTTTCACTTGTTCGCGGAGCAGCTCCTTCGATTCCTTTTTGGCGTCCTCGGCTCTTTCTTCGTAGGTAGGTTCCTTCTCACCCCTTGCTTCCGCTGCCTTTTTGGCGTTCATGTCGAGACGACCGTGTTTCATGTAGATCGATGGAGCCACCCGAGCCATCGGGTCATAGAACACGCCCAGGTAACGCTCGCTGCTCCCCTTACCGGCCACCTCTCTCACGAGATCCTCGGCCGTCTTCTTCGGGTGATAGAAGGTCATCGACATCCGAAGACCGGTCTTTGCCTTGGTTTTCTCGAAATCTTCCTTGGAAACAAACTCGATAAAGATCTTTTTTTCGGGATCCATCGCGTCGACTTCCAGCGGTGCCGGGTCGCTCACCTTTTTCGGCGGGTTTGGCGTCTTTCTAAAAGTAAGCACGCCATGAAGAGGCATCTGAATCTCGATATCCTCGAGCTTTCCGCCCTCGCCGAGCTTGACCCCATGCTTGGCCAGCTCTTCCTTGATGACCTGCATCGCCTCCTCTTCGGAGAGGGTCACGATGAATCTCGAAGCACCGCTGCCTTGCCCATGCTCGAAAAGCGGGGGCACATTCATCGCGTTGGGGTAATGCTTTTGCAGTTGGGCCTCCCGACGCTCTTGGAGTATTCGCTGAACCTTCGTGGCATGGTCGTTAGGCTGCACCGGTTTCAAAGTCTGTGACTTGGCAACTCCACTTACGTTGATCGCGAGGAAAAACACCGCCATTCCAG
>JASFHG010000288.1:0-5427 GCA_050123355.1 Planctomycetia bacterium | reverse complement strand
AGCCCACACTGGCCCCACGGCGATCCGCTCCTTTCCAACGGTAGCCTTTTCCTTTATAATATAAGCGACGGGCTCCGCCCCTCATCACAAAATACCATGTCCACGATCATCCGACCGTGGACATGTTTTTGTATAGAGTCCATAAACCGAGGATCTCATACCACGCTAAAACGACCGTTCCCATGAGCAACCCGTCCCCTTCCCGCGACGAACTGGCAGATCGCTATCTCGAACAACTTCCCTACGAACCCTATCCGGTCCAAGAAGAAGCGCTCCTGGCATGGTTCGGGGCCGAACAAGGGGTCCTCGTCTGTGCCCCGACAGGGACCGGCAAGACCCTGATCGCCGAAGCGGCCCTGTTCGAGGCCCTCCACCTCGGGAAACGAGCCTACTACACCACGCCCCTGATCGCATTGACCGAGCAAAAATTTCGCGAAATGCAAGCGGCCGCCGCCGGTTGGGGCTTCCATCCGGACGACGTCGGGCTGGTCACCGGCAACCGGCGAGTCAACCCGGACGCCAAAATCCTCGTGGTCGTCGCCGAAATCCTCTTCAACCGGCTCCTTCACCAGGATCAGTTCGCCTTCGACGACGTTTGGGCCGTCGTCATGGATGAATTTCACAGTTTCAACGACCCGGAACGAGGTATCGTCTGGGAATTTTCGCTCGAACTGCTCCCCTCCCACGTCCGGACGCTGCTCCTCTCGGCGACGGTCGGAAACGCGGTCGCGTTTTGTAACTGGTTGCGCCGCACCACCGATCGGACCCTCGAACCGGTCCTCGGCGACGAGCGGAAAGTGCCGCTGGTTTTCGAATGGGTTGGCGATCGGCTCCTGAACGAGCATCTCGAAATGATCGCCAAGGGGGGGGAAGGCATACGGATGACGCCGGCGCTGGTCTTCTGCTTCAACCGAGACGCATGCTGGGACGTCGCCGAGCAGATCAAAGGCAAAAAAGTTGTCGACGCCGCCCAGCAAGCCAAGCTGTCCGAAGAGCTCAAAAAACATGACTTCACCCACGGCGCCGGTCCGAAACTCCGACAGATCCTCCAACGCGGTATCGGCGTCCACCACGCCGGCGTCCTCCCGAAATACCGCCGGATCGTCGAAGACCTGTTCCAACGCAAACTCCTTTCGATCGCCACCTGCACCGAGACCCTCTCGGCGGGCATCAATCTGCCGGCCCGCTCGGTGGTCCTTCCCAGTATCATGAAAGGCCCAACCGGAAAGCGGCGGATCATCGACCCCAGCTCGGCCCACCAGATCTTCGGACGTGCCGGACGACCCCAGTACGACGACCGTGGGTTCGTCTACGTGTTGGCCCACGAAGATGATGTGCGGATCGCTCGCTGGAAAATTCAATATGACCAAATCCCCGAAGACACCAAAGATCCGGGCCTGATCAAAGCCAAAAAGCGGCTCAAAAAGAAGATGCCCAAGCGGCGGACCGACGAGCAATATTGGAACGAGCAACAGTTCGAGAAGCTCAAAGCGGCCCCGCCCGTCGATCTGGCCGGTCGAGGCCCTGTCCCGTGGCGGCTGCTGACGTATCTGCTTGACGCCTCGACCGAAATCGATCCGATCCGCGATATGGTCGGGCGGCGTCTCATGACACCGAAACAGATCGAAAAAGGGCAAAAACAGCTCGACGCGATGCTCCTGACGCTCCATCGGGCAGGCTTCGTACGTCTCGAACCGGAGCCGCCCGCCCCGGGCGAAAAAGAATCGCCATCCGATAAAGAGCCATCGAAGGAAGAGGAACAAAATAAACCGTCCACAACACCTGGAGGACTTTTTTCAAAGCTCATGGAACAACCGAAGAAGTCTGGCCAGCCAAAAGCATCGAAGTTTGATCCACTCACCGGACAGAAAATCGAAGACGAGGTGACCGACGTCAAACCGCGTGACGAGTATCGGGCCGAGCGGGCCGTCCCGAACCAACGACTCGACCAACTGCTCCTCTTCCGCGGCGTCCATCCGCTCTACGGTCTGTTTCTGATCGACCAGCTTGGGATCGCCGATCGGGCCGAGCGGCTCCAGGCGATGGAAAGCATCCTCGAACTGCCAGGCACGGTCGCCCGTTTTGTCCGCGTCCCACGCCAAACGGACCTTCCGCCCGGCCCCCTGGCCACCGGCCGACTCGATGAACAGCTCCTCCAACTCGGCCTGGCAACGGCCGAAGAGCTTGTAGAACCAACGCAAGATGACGACGAGCCGTGGCGTGGCCGACGAACCTACGACGAAGCCCCGGTCCGTGTCCTCACGCTGGCCGATAAGCTGCGACGCCTTTTCGACTACGAGTACCCCGGCGTCCATGACCTTCGCACCTTCCCCGTTTGGGCCGCCGGCGAGGTCCTTGAATTCAACGATTTCAATAAGTACGTCACCAGTAAGCGACTCCAAAAACAGGAAGGCATGATCTTCCGGCACCTCTTGCGACTCATCCTCCTGCTGGCCGAATTCAAACCACTCACCCCGCCCGACACCACGCCCGACGCCTGGCAGGCCGATCTAACCGACATCGAGCACCAACTCATCGAGATCTGCCGCACCGTCGACCCCTCCAGCACCGAACACACACTCCAACAGATCAAGGAGGGAGAGGAAGAATAGACTCAAAATTCCTTACGCCCCAGACGCAGGATCGCGGAGAGGTGCGAGAACCTTCTCTCAAAAATCCTCTGCGATCCGCGTGAGCCTTCTTGGTTTTCCATCACAAACGGACGTGCTTACTCTTGCTGTGATACAACGCCATTAAAGCAAGCCCTACAGTTTTACAATATCACTTAGGCTTGGGAGTGTCGGAAATTTTAATTAAAAACATGTCGCCTTTGCCTAGGCTTTTATTACCGTTGAGACTGCCATCGGCATACCCGGTTACATAGACGTTACCACTACCATCAACCGACACACCCAAGCCCTCATTCCAGCAGTCCTTAGGCAGTTGTTTGGTCCATAACTTATTGCCGTTCGTATCGTATTTGGCAAGTAACATGCTTGATTCCGTCGCAACGCCGACAAAAACAGTGGCGTGCCCTGTGATATAGGCATTGCCATTATCATCGACCGAAATGCCATTGCTGGCATCTAAACTCGGCAATCTCAATTGTTTGGCCCACAGTTTATTGCCTTTTGTATCGTACTTAGCGAGAAACATATCACCATTCGATTTGGCGTGACCGTCAAGGCCCCCGGCAGTATGCCCGGTGACATAAGCGTTACCGTTGCCATCAACCGACACACTTTGCCCCTCGTCCCAGCGACTGGTACCTAGTTGTTTAGTCCACAACTTTTTCCCGTTCGAGTCGTACTTGATTAAAAACACGTCATTGCCACCTGCATTAACATTGCCGTCAAGGTTGCCATAGGTGTATCCAGTCACATAGACGTTGCTGTTGCGATCGACCGACACGCCCCGGCTGAAATCATGCCTGGCCGACCCCAATTGTCTGGTCCATAGTTTCTTGCCGTTCATATCATACTTGGTAAGAAATATATCAAAACCACCATTTTTGGCATTGCCATCAAGGCCACCAAAGGTACATCCAGTAACATAGGCGTTGCCGCTACTGTCAACCGACACGCCATAACCTTCCTCGGGGTTAGTCGTCCCTAGCTGTTTGGTCCATTGTTTGACGCCATTCGTGTCATACTTAGTCAAAAAAATGTCGGTTTGGCCTGCGCCTGTGTTGCCGTCGAGATTGCCATCGGTTCGCCCGGCAACATAAGCATTCCCGTTACCATCAACCGATACACTATTCCCCCCATCAAAATCAGCTGACCCCAGTTGCCTGATCCATAGCCTATTACCAACTGTATCATACTTGGTTAGGAACATGTCAGCGTTCCCCATATTAAGATTGCCATCAAAGGCACCAAAAGTGTAACCGGTAACATAAGCGTTGCCACTGCTATCAACCGATACACCGAGACCATGCTCTTCTTTGTCTGTGCCAAATTGACGGGTCCACTTAACAACAGGAGTCTTGGATAATGCCGTGGTCGACAACACCAGCAACAAAACAATAACCAGAAACTTCACTTGAAACTTCATACTCATCAATCATTTCCTTCGTTAGATTGCAGGAAAACCGACATCAGTAATTTTCACAACTCAATTAAAATGTGCCATATAAGAGATAACATGATAAACACATTTTCTATTCATTTTGTCAATTGTTCCTCAATTTATCTGTCAACTATTCCCATGTCAACAATCAAAGCCACTTCACTCCAACAGATTGAAGAATTGGGTGATTAGCGATTCTATTCAAAATCAACCACCGTCATACTTAGCTTTCCATGATGGTTGTTGTCCGAATTTGACCTCGTAACGGCTCTTTCGTTTTCCGACAATGGCCCTAAAAAATGCATTATTTTGCGTTTCAACAGGCCCTTTTCTCCCACCTTTGGGCTAATTCATAACGAATCAAAACAGTTATTCATTGACAATCGATTATTTATGCGATATTCTCAAAATTACATATGTAGTAATGGAATTAGTGATTTTTCATAAAAAATCCGGCGTTGAGCAGCGATTCGTCTAGAGAAGGGGTGGGCGGCGCTACATGATTCTCTCTGGCTGGGCGTTTGTACATGACTTGCATGAAAAGTCAAACAAAAATTGCAACGCTCAGGCATTTTGTGTCGATCGTTTTCCAAATATTGAAACATCGATACAGTATCATTGGCTGATCCGCCTCCACTATTCTCAAATACACTCTTTTCTTTAGAATTTTTTGATAGTGATATATCATGCGATCGGCTTACCGCTTCAAGTCCAAAATTTAAGAAGTATCTCATTTAAGTATTGATAGGACAGACTCATGAATAGCTTCATCGATTCCGTCACCGGTATGGTAACTCAAGTCGCAAAAACATCATGGCAAGCAGCCATTTTGGCAGGCCTTGTGTTACTGTTTACTATTTTGCTGCGCAAGCATCTATCAGCCAGATGGCAGGCCGCTCTTTGGTTGGTAGTTGTCGTAAGATTGCTAATGCCGTTTGCGCCAGAGAGCTCTGTGAGTTTATTTAACTATTTTTATTCCCCCATCGAAGTTTCATGGTCCTCTACCCCTTCGCCTGAGATAATCTCCCCTCTTTCGTCTAAAAATGAATTTTCTCATGTTGATTCCGAGGAACCGCCGGCCCACGATTTTTCAAAAGAACCACCACAAGACAAAGTCGTAACCGACCTTGCTCCTTCGGCATTGCCAAAAGCTTCGGAATCAATAGTAGATCGTCCCCATCTTCAACTCGAAGCCAAATCTAAAACTGCCTTTGGCTGGCCCCCTTCTCAAACGGGCCGGCTCATCATCGTTTCGGTTTGGATTTTGGGAATACTTGTGCTAATAGGCCACATGTTATTGGTCATGTTCCGTCTGCGGCTCCTGCTGCGCAGTTGTGACCCTATTGAAGACCGGTTGGT
>JASFHG010000287.1:0-5428 GCA_050123355.1 Planctomycetia bacterium | reverse complement strand
TATCGCCCGATTATATCGCCTGAACCGGGGTAACGTCAATTTTAACCGACCGGAAAAACATGGTTCCAGCATGACAAACCCCTATAATCTCTGACTGGGATAGCATTATCGAACAAAAGTTGCCATAATTGGTAAGGTTGCGGCTACTATACCCAAATTTTGGAGCGTGGTTTTCGTGACATGTTCATTTTCATTGATTTAGAATTCTTGGTGCGGAAGTACCTACCAACGAAAGCAATACGTTCTCGTTTGACGACGTGTGATATTATTTAGATCCTTGGTGCGGAAGCACCTACCAAAAAATTTGGAGATTATTTTCGATGTCCGGATGGCTCAGAGTTTTTTATATCGTACTACCCTCCTTGTTGCTCGCCTTACCGATCTCGGCGACCTTGACCTTTGCTGAAGACAAGCCGGCAACGCAAACGGAAATCAAAGAGATACCATCTCCAGCCCAAGCAGCCGGACGATTGCTCTATGACGAAACGGCCAACCCGGGCATCGACATGTTCGATCGGGCAATGGCCACTCGCCTGAATGCAGAACGTTTGGCCGACCTTGGTGCGGTCGCTTCCTATTGCGAAAAGGCAATCGAGCTGGGCCTCGACGAGTTCAATACGAATATCGCCAAAGCACTGCTCGCAACAACCTTGACCCAACGAGCACAGTTCACCGCCAAAGCGGCGATGCAACCCGGTCAAGGGCGGGCCAACTGGCTCGCACTGCGCAAGATGGCACTGCGAGATCTTGAGAAAGCGATCCGGTATTTGCCAAAGTACCCCAAAGCACTCATGCTACTCGCCGAATTGAACCTGCTCCCCGGCGGCGATCGAAAAGAGGCGAGCAAAGCACTGGATCGGATCTTGTCAATCGAGGGTTTGGAACCAGACCAATATCAAGATGCGTTCATCCTACGCGCAAATCTGGAAGAAGACCTCCCCCGAAAACGAGCGTTTCTCGACAAAGCCCTCACGGTCAACCCGAACAACTTCGACGCGCTACGTCTGCGAGGCCTGACACTCACGGCACTCGGAAAATTGAAAGAGGCCAAAGTCGACTTCCAGCGGGCCTTGGAAATTGAACCGACCAGCCCGGAAACGTGCGAAGCACTGGCAACGATTCTCGTCGACCTGGGTGAGAACAAAGAGGCGGAAAAAGTGCTGAAAAAACTCGTTCAACTCGCTCCCAACAGCATCGCTCCGCTAACGATCCGTGCCCAACTGAACGCCCAAAAGAAAGATTACCCGGCCGCACTCGACGATCTGAATCATGCCCTCGAACTCGAACCGAACGACACCGGCATACTGATCATGCGCGCTTTCCTCTATCACGAGATGAAACTGCCCAAACGAGCCATGGCCGACGTTGAAAAGGTGTTGAAAATCCGCCCCCAATTCGACCGAGCCCGCCGCTTCCGAATCGCCCTGCTCGCCGAAGAAGGCGATTTGGACCAAACGCTCAAGGAACTTCAAAAGCTGTACGAAGCGCATCCCGACAATTCGGAAATCACGTTGGAACTGGCCATCCTTCATGCCATGAAGAAAAACGTGGCCGAATCGCTTAAATACTATAACAAGGTACTCGATAAAAATAAAAAGAACGTCGAGGCCCTCGAAGGACGCGCAAGCATCTATCTCGGAATGGGTAAACATGCCGAGGCGATCACCGACTTCGACAAAGCAAACCAACTGGCTCCCAACAAGTCCGAAATACTCAACAACCTTGCCTGGGTCTTGGCGACCTCACCCAAAGACAAACTCCGCAATGGGAAAAGAGCCATCAAGCTGGCAACCAAGGCATGCGAATTGACCGAGTATAAAAAACCCCACATTCTCAGCACACTTGCTGCCGCCTATGCCGAGACCGGCAACTTCAAAAAGGCCATCCAATTTTCGACCAAAGCGGTCGAGTTGAGCGAAGAATTGGAAGACGCCAAAATCCAAGAGGCACTCCAAAAAGAGCTCCGAAGCTATCAAGAAAAAAAGCCCTGGCGTGAGTTTCCCGAAGAAGGTTCGTCCGCAACCGACAACAACTGACCGCGAACCTTCGCCATAAAAAGTCGGCCCCTCTTTTTTCGACGCAAAAACCATTACCCAAAATCCCGCCGCTCGGAAAAAGTACTATGTACCGAAAAACGCTTTTGATCTTTGCTTTTTGGTTCTCGTTCGTTGCGATGCTTCATGTTCCCGCCCGGGCAAAGGTGGAAACCATGGACGAGGTGATCACTTGGCTTTCAGCCCAGACGAAAAAATGCATTCGGGCCAGCGCACGAAAAATGAAAGATGGCAAGACCGCCTTTCCGCCCCAGATTGGAACCGGCTACGAAGCGTTTTGGCTCAGGGACTATGCCTATATGCTCGAAGGCTGTCCTCAAGCGTTTAGCAATAAAGAAGTGCGAGACGCTTATCAGGTTTTCTTAAACGCCCAGCGAGCCGATGGGGCTTGCGTCGATTGTGTAAAGTTCGACGGCACGCCGGTCTACATGCCCGGCTATGGCACGATGGGCAAAAACCCGGTCGCCGATGGGTCACCGTTTCTGGTAAACGTCGCATGGAACACGTATCAAAAAGTGCGCGACCCGGCGATTCTTGCTTCAAGCGTCCCGAAACTCGAAGCGGCCATGGCAGCGGTCCCTCGGAATCCGAAAACCGGACTGGTCGCGATTCGGCCGATCGTGCCGAAAGACCGATGCCCTTACGGCTTCACCGATACGATCCCCAAACAGGGTGACGTGCTCTTCTGTTCACTGCTCTATGTCCAAGCCGCTCGGGAAATGTTCGCGATCTATGGCGTGCTGGAGCAACCGGCAAAACAAAAAAAGTGGCAGACCGTCGCCGAGAACGTCTCGAAAAGCATCCGCAAAACGCTCTGGAACGCGAAGGATGGCATGTTCCATGCCGCGACGCTCCAATGCAATCAGATCGACATTTGGGGCTCGGCATTCGCCGTTTACCTTGGCGTGGCCAACGATCGTCAGGCCCATTTGATTGCAAAATATTTCGAGACCCACTACGATAAACTCGTCCAGAAAGGACAAATTCGCCACACGGCACCGGGTGAATATTGGGAAGGGGTCGCTTACAAAGACCGCTACCAAAACGGCGCCTACTGGGCCACGCCGACCGGATGGTTCGTCTACGCGCTCGACAAGGTCAACCCGACGCTTGCCGATCGAACGTTTATCGACATGGTCAACGATTTCCAAGAACGCAAAATCAACGAATGGGTTCTCGGCGACAAAACCAAGCTACCCAACTACTGCGCCAGCGCCGCGGCTCCTCTCGGCGTAATTTTAAAGATCCGCAAGAAGCCTTCAACTAATTATTGATCCCGATGTATTTAATGATCCTTGCGCAACCGCAAACGCGGCTGTTCCAGCCGGGTTTGCTGGATTTCCGGTCGCAGAACCGTTCATTAACAATGCAGACCTCAATAAGATTCGCTTAAAAAGGAATGGATCTACTTAAGCGTTCTCAGGACTTCCCTGGCCGGCTTTTTTGACGACTTCGCATAGTTCGTCGTAGTCGATGACCTCTTTTTCGATCAGGCGGTCGGCCAGAGCGATCAGGGTGGGACGCTTGGTCTCGAGCGTGATGCGGACCTGCTCGAGGAGTTGGTCAATAATCCGCTTGATCTCTTGATCGATCTCGCGGGCGGTCTGCTCGCTGTGGTGCTTTTTCTGCTGGGTCCAATCGCTGTCGCCGAGCATCGACTGGCTGCTCTCGCGATAGTTCACCCGGCCAAGCTGGCTCATGCCGAAGTCCATCACCATGCTCCGCGCGATCTCGGTCGCACGTTGCAGGTCGTTCTGGGCACCGGTCGAGACGTCGTCGAAGATCATCTCTTCGGCAATCGTACCGGCCAGAAGCGTTTGGATCCGGCTCTCGAGCTCCGTCTGGGTCATTAGATACCGATCCCCCTCGGGTCGCTGCATCGTGTAGCCCAGCGCGGCCAGACCACGTGGGATGATCGACACTTTATGGACCGGATCGGTGTTCGGCAGACTATTCGCCACCAGCGCGTGGGCCGCCTCGTGATAGGCCACGCGGATTTTTTCGTCCTCGTGGATCACTCGTTGCCGTTTCTCCAGCCCGGCGGTCACTCGCTCGACCCCTTCGTTGAACTCGTCAATCGAAACCGCCTTCTTATCCTTGCGCGCGGCAAGCAAGGCTGCTTCGTTGACCAAGTTAGCCAGGTCGGCACCACAAAAACCGGACGTCAACGTGGCAATTTTCTCCAGGTCGACCGTCCCGTCCACCTTGATCTCTTTGATATGGACTTTAAGGATCTTCTCTCGACCACGCACGTCAGGGCGATCGACCAAAACGTGACGATCGAAACGGCCGGGCCGTAACAGGGCCGGGTCGAGTGTCTCGGGACGGTTCGTCGCCGCCAGGACAATTACACCACTGTTGGATCCGAAACCGTCCATCTCGACCAACAGCGCATTGAGCGTCTGCTCACGCTCGTCGTGACCGCCGACCACACTGCCGCCACGCGTCTTCCCAAGCGCGTCGAGCTCGTCGATAAAGACAATACAGGGGGAATTTTGCTGGGCTTGTTGGAACATGTCTCGAACTCGGGCTGCACCGACACCGACGAACATCTCGACGAAATCAGACCCGGAGAGGCTGAAGAACGGGACGCCCGCCTCGCCGGCGATCGCTTTGGCCAAGAGAGTTTTGCCCGTACCGGGAGGGCCGACCAGCAGGACCCCCTTCGGAATCCGGCCACCGAGCATCCGGAACTTTTCAGGCGTTCGCAGGAAGTCGACGACCTCCTCGAGCTCCTCGACCGCTTCGTCGATGCCCGCTACGTCGCGGAACGAAATGCCGATTTCCTCGGCCGCGACCAGCTTGCCGCGACTTCGCCCGAACGCGACTGCGCCTCCGGTCCCACCCAGCCGTCGCATCATGAAGATGAACAACGCGATAAACAGGACCGTGATCAGAAGCAGTGGCATGTGGGTCTGCCAACCGCTGGGGGACGACTCGCCTCGCACGCTCTCTTTTTCGTTATTGAAACCGTTATCGTCCAGCACTTTGAACAGGTAGTTATCATCGCTATTGAAACCGCGTCGGCTGGTAACAAACTTGGTATCCGGCTTCGGCTCGGTCTTTTTGTCTTCCGGAGAAAGAACTTCTTTCGTAACCGTGCCGGTAATCTGCTCCAGACCGACTTGAATATGCGAAAGATCAGAATATCGAATGATCGTCGGCGGCTTCTTTTTGGGATCTTTCGGGTCGGGAATCGAGATCTTGATCTCCGCCTTGGGGTTCTTGACCGGCGAGCCTTCTTGAACCAGCCGCATCAGGTCACCGTAGTCGATCTTTACGACATCGTTGTTGATCGGCAACAGTGCTGCGATGATCATCAAAATGATACCGCCGCCGAGAATGTACCAAAGTAAATTCCTGTTTCCGACGGG
>JASFHG010000286.1:0-5439 GCA_050123355.1 Planctomycetia bacterium | reverse complement strand
CCGGCTACGACAGCGAGTCGAACCATCGGCTGTGCCGCGAAGAGCACAACATCAAAACTCTCATCCCGCCGAAGCAAGGTCGCCCAACCAAAAAACCGGCGAAGGGCCGCTACCGCCGCTTGATGCAAACCCGTTTCAACCGCGAAAAATACGGCCAACGTTGGCAAGTCGAAACCGTCGTCAGCATGATCAAGCGTCGCCTCGGCTCCACCACCACCGGCCGCTCCTACCACTCCCGCCGCCGCGACCTCTTCCTCATGACCCTCACCCACAACATCATGATCCTCCGGCATAAAAAGCTTTTCTACAAAGCAGGACTGGCTCCCTTTTTTCAGGTGCCTATCCCTGTTAGCCCGGCCGCCTGCGGCCGGTTTTGAGGGAAAATCCCGTCGCAGGCGACGGGGCTAACGAGCCGGATATTTACTGGTTAGGGGCTTGGAATAGATTGTCGGATTTTTCAAAAAGTAGAATTTGCGGTATAATGAAGAGGGCGTTCATCACGGATGGGCGTTACTTGTTGCTCTTAGCCGTCGAGCTTGCTCGTCGTTGAAAACGTGGGGACAAGCCCCACCGCTAATATAAATGACGAGCAAGCTCGATGGCTAAGATGTCATGAAATTTTCGTGGCAAGGATTATTCAATAACGAAAACGGAACCCGTCTATGCCGGCTTGGGCTATTACACGATTTGTCACCTTTAATCTGGTCATCTTGATCGTCGGCGTCATCTTTGCCGTGCGTCTTTACCGGAACAGGACCACCAAGACCGCGATCGGCGGGATGTTTTTCGCGTTGATCGCTTCGGGCTTCCTGGTTTTTTTGACGCATCAATACAAATTTTTTCTCGTGGCGCTTGCCTGCTCGGTTTTATTTTTGCATCTGCCGCTTTGGCTGACCGTCTCGGCCGTGTTGCTTTGGCGTCGTGCCCGCTGGTTCAGCATCATGGTGATTCTTTTGGCCATTCTGTTCGCGGGGGTGGCCTACGACGCGTTCCTTTACGAACCGACGGCCCTGGAAGTGACACGCTACGAGATCACCGACCCACGGATCGAGCAGCCGATGCGGATCGTTGTCATCGCCGATTTCCAGACCGACCAGATCGGCGAGCATGAACGAAACACGCTCGAAACGGCGCTCGAGCAGAAACCCGACTTGATCCTGTTCGCAGGCGATTATTTTGCCGTGAACGATCGCCAGGATTGGTATAAACTTCTGAATCAGTTTTGGGATTTGACCAAGGAACTCGATTTTGATGCACCGCTTGGCGTTTATGCCGTGCAAGGAAATGTGGATTACTGGACCCCGTGGCCGTTGATGTTTCAGCACATGAAAGGGGAGCGGATGAATCGGACCCGGTCCTTCGATATTAACGGGATCCGGCTGACCTGTCTCTCCGAACCGGATTCCTTCAATGGCCGACTCCGGTTGAATGGTCCTGAAGAAGACCGGTTCCATATCGTGATGGGCCACTCGCCCGATTATGCGCTCGGCCAGGTTGATGCCGATTTGCTCCTGGCCGGCCACACACACGGCGGGCAGATTTGCTTCCCGTTGATCGGTCCCCTTTCGACCGGCTGTAGCGTTCCTCGCGATTGGGTGTCCGGCATGAAAGAGCTGCCCGGACTCGGCATCGATCCATCCCTTCGACGCCTGATCGTTTCGCGCGGCACCGGCATGGAACGCAACCTCGCCCCACGCATCCGTTTCCTCTGTCGCCCCGAACTGGTCGTCATCGACCTGAAGCCGGAAAAACCTTCCGAGGATATCCAAAACGCGGAGTAGATAAAGTACGGCTACAAAAAGTACGAAAAAAGAATAAGAGAGCAACCACGAAAGGCACGAAAAATCACGAAAGAAAATTCAAAAAGGTTTTACCGCAGAGGACGCAGAGAGCGCAGAGCAGATATTTTTTGAAACTCTGCGACCTCCGCGTTCTCTGCGGTAAAATTATTTCTAACGGATTATTGTTCGACTTCAGTAAAATCTTTTCGTGATTTTTCGTGCCTTTCGTGGTTTTGAAGTCTGTTATTACTCGACAAGAACGGTTTCATTTGCAATAACGAAAAATACCGAACAAAACATCCTGTAAATCCGGTTCATCCTGTCTGAAAACACGGGATTATTCGGCAAAATTTACGAAAACAATAACGTCATGGCCAAACGCAAAACATCACGACGCGATCTGCTCAATGTGCAGAATCTGTTCGAAGAGACTGCCTCCGACGAGCCGGTCGAGTCCCCTTTTCTGCGTGTGACGACCGATGCGATGGCCGGGCAGTTCGAGATCTTCCTCAATGCCGGCCGCAAAGACGACGGGACCGAGGCCGCGCTCGAAGCACTTCAATTGCCGGCCGAGATCGAGTCGCAGCTCTCGGTCTTCCAAGCCACCAGCCAGATCGGGCAGGTCAACGCACTGGCGGCCGACGAACCGGTCGCTGTCGAGGAGGACGTTTTTGACCTGCTCATGTATAGCAAACAGCTCTACGAAGCAACCGGCGGGGCATTCGACCCGACGGCCGCGAAACTGTCCGAGGCGTGGGGTTTTTCACGACGGGCAGGCCGCATCCCGACCGACGAGGAGCTCGACGGGGCACGTCGCTCGATAGGGATGCATCTGGTCGAGCTCGATCCGACGGCCAAGACGGTCCGATTCGCCGAGCCGGGCGTGAAGCTGAACTTGGGGGCGATCGGGAAGGGCTACGCGATTGATCGGCTGGTCGACTCGATGCTCGAACAAGGGGTCGACGACTTTATGGTCCACGCTGGGATGAGCAGCGTCGCCGCACGGGGCAACTTCGGCGTCGATCCGTCCAAAAATTCCGGCTGGTCGGTCGGGGTCCACGACCCGTTGCGTCACAGCCGCCGCTTGGGCGAGATCCGGATCCACGATCGGGCCTTGGCCACCTCGGGCTCGGAGAAGCAGTTCTTCCGCTACAAAGGCCGCCGCCTGAGCCACATCATCGACCCACGTTCCGGTCAGCCGGCCGAAGAGCTTCTTTCCGTCACGCTCTTGGCCCCCTCGGCCGCAACGGCCGACGCCCTGGCCACCGCGATGTTCGTCCTCGGTGCCGACTGGACGTTGGCCTATGTCGAATCACACCCCGAGATGGCCGTCCTCTTAATCCGGCCGGGGAAGGGAAACCAGGTGGAAGTGCTTTCGCACGGTTTTGAAGAAGGGGAACTTTTAATCCTTTAGCCGTCGAGCTTGCTCGTCGCTTTGGCAGAGTCTCAAGGTATTTCAAGTACCACCCAAGCCGAAATTGGGCCGCGAAGTGTGCCCTATTTCGGGTACAGCACTCAGATCGAACCCGAAATAGGGACTCCGTCCCAATTTCGGCTTGGAGAGTTGTTGAGAAAGAATCAGTTTGGTTATTCTTTGTCCATCTCTTCCGCAGCTTCTACCGTCTTGCCGAAGGAATGATGCCTCCCGTAGAGTTTCTCGCGCATCCGTTCGATCGCGACGAAGAGGGTTGGCACGACGGTCAGGCTCAAGATGGTCGAGACCAGCATGCCGCCGAAAACGGTCGTCCCGAGCGAGTTTCGTGCGGCCGCGCCGGCACCGCTGGCGATAACCAGCGGGATGACGCCGAGGATGAACGCGAAGGCGGTCATGAGGATCGGGCGGAGTCGCAGGTGGGCGGCCTCGATCGCCGCGTCAACGATCGACCGGCCTTCCTTGCGCAGGTTGGCGGCGAACTCGACGATCAGGATCGCATTCTTGCTCGCCAAACCGACGAGCATGACCATGCCGATCTGGCAGTAGACATCGTTATAGTTGCCGCGGATCCACTGGGCCAAAAGCGCGCCGAAGATCGCCAGCGGCACGGCCAGCATGACCATCGTCGGCATGGTCCAGCTTTCATACTGGGCACAGAGGAAGAGGTAGACGAAGACCAGCGCCAACGCGAAGATGATCGGAGCGAGGATGCCCGCCTTCTGCTGTTGATAGATGATACCGGTCCATTGATACTGCATCCCGTCGGGCAGGACCTTGTCAGCGACCTCTTCCATCGCCTTGACTGCTTGGCCCGAGCTGTAACCGGCGGCCGGCCGCCCGTTGACGAGCGCCGACGCGTAGATGTTATAGTGCGAGACGAACTCCGGCCCGACACGACGCTCGATGCTTGCCAAAGCCCCCAGCGGGATCATCTCGCCGTCCTTGTTTCGCACGTACAGGTCGCTGATGTCTCGCTTGTCTTCACGGTATTCTTCCTTGGCCTGAATGTATACACGGTAGACACGGCCGTAAAGATTGAAGTCGTTGATATAGAAACTGCCCAGATAGACCTGAAGCGCTTCGAAGACGTCGCTGACCGCCACGCCCATCATCTTCGCCTTGTTCCGGTCGATATCGACTTTGAAGCCCGGTGTCGAGTCGTCAAACGGCGAGGAGACTTGTTCGAGCTCGGGCCGCTTGTTGGCTTCCGCGACAAACCGGCGAGTGACACTGGCGAGTTCTTTATAGCCCATCGAACTGACGTCTTGGATCTGGAACTCGAAGCCACCGGTCGCACTGATACCGGGGATAGCCGGCGCATTGAACGGGATAACCATCGCTTCGGGGATCTTTTCCTTGGTCCGTTTCACCGTTTCTTCGATGATGGCCTTCAGTTTTTTGTTTGGTGTCTGCCGCTCGTCCCAATTGTCGAGGATACAGAAGATCGTTCCGGTGTTCGACTGCATACCCAGCGAGGTGATGTTCAGGCCGACCATGCTGACGGTGTGTTGGACACCCGGTATGTCACGCATGATCGCGGCCGCTTTTTCGGCACTGTCGGTCGTTTGGACCAGTGCCGTGGCCGGAGGCCGCACGACCAGCGCCATGAAGTAGCCTTGGTCCTCTTCCGGCACGAACGCGCCCGGCACGTTTTTCACGAGGATGTAAGTGACCCCGACCACCGCGAGCATGAAGAACGTGATCGTCTTCCATTTCGGCACGGTCCGACGGAGCGAGCGTTGATAGTGATTGTTGACCCAGTTGAAGCCCTTGTTGAACTTCGAGAAGAACCAGCCGTGCTTCTGCTCGCCCGGCTTGAGGAACAGGGAGCATAACGCAGGCGAGAGGGTCAGCGAGTTGATCGTCGAGATCCCGACCGAACAGGCGATTGTCAGTGCGAACTGATTATAGAGCCGGCCCGAGATGCCCGGCATGAGCGAGACCGGGACGAAAACGGCCATCAAAACCAGGGAGGTTGCGATGATCGGGCTGGTCACTTCTTTCATCGCCGCGATCGCCGCCTTGAACGGGTTGATCGACGGGTTCTCTTCCAGTTGCCGCTGCACGTTCTCGACCACGACGATCGCGTCATCGACCACCAGCCCGATCGCCAGAACCAAGCCGAGCATCGTGAGCGTGTTGATCGAGAAGCCGAGCGCCGCCATCAGAGCGAAGGTCCCGATCAGCGAGACCGGGATCGTCACGGCCGGGATGATCGTGGTC
>JASFHG010000285.1:0-5442 GCA_050123355.1 Planctomycetia bacterium | reverse complement strand
ATTGTCCACGTTGCCGATCAGGTGCTGACCGACCTTGTCGATGGTTTGGAATTCGCCCTTTTTCTGTTCTTCTTGGCTACTGAGACTGTTTGCTTCGCCGGTGACCGCTGTCGCGCTTGATTCCGCGGACTTGAAGTTTTCTTCAGAAACGCTCTTTAGTGCCAAGGCGTGTCCGGCAAAGCCAATGGTGCAGCCTAACAGGACCGTTGCCAAACAGGCGGCCGCCCACGGTTTCTTCTCGCGGATGAATCGGTCCTGGGCGATGTCTCGCGGCAGGAGGTTGGTCTTGAGGGTTCCCTGCCCGATGCCCAGTGCTTGCACCACCAGGCCGTAGCAAACGCCAAAACTCGGCGTATTGCGGCGGAACGTGGAGTTGGAGAGCACTTCGTTGCCCGTCAGATGGTTGAACTGATCGACCCGGATCACTTCCATGTCGAGGCTCTGTGCCAAGTAGCGTCGCAGGCCGGGCATTTTCATCGCGTTGCCCAGCCCGACCATTTTCTCGAGCTTGGCGTAGCGATCGATGCTCGTGTAGTAGCCGATTGAGTGTTGAATTTCGTTCAGTAGATTATTGAAGACCGGCCGCATTGCCTGGAAGAGCCGCTTGGGGTCTTTGGCCTTCGCCGCATGACACTTCAGGTGCTCGGCCTTCGCAAACGTCAGCTTGAGATCCTTCGTCAGCGCCTTCGTGAAGTGGTTGCCGCCGAGCGGGATGCTACGTTGCCAGACACGGAAGCCGTTCGTGATGACCAGATCGGTCGCGTTGGTCCCCAGCGACAAAATCACTGCCGAGGGAGGTGGATCATCCGGCATGTACTCTTCGGCCGGGGGCAGGTTGGTCATCTGGTCGAACAAAAGATAGTTGTACAGAGCCAACGGGGTGAGCTGGACCACGTCAACTTCGATGCCCGCCATCTTGAACGGCTCCAACGCACGAAAGACCTGGTCCCGCTTCATGGCGAAAAGGCCGACCTCGGTCTCGAGCACAAATCCTTCCGCTTCGCTGCCGCCGCCCATCCGCTGATAGTCCCAGACGACGTCGTCCAGGTCGAACGGGATCTGTTGTTTTGCTTCGTATTTAACGATATCGGGGATCTTCTTCGCCTCGACGGGCGGGAGCTTGATGAAACGTGCCAGACCGTTCTGTCCGGGCACCGAGACCGCAACTCGATCCCCTTTGACCGTGTTTCGCGAGAGGAATTGCTTCAACGCTTCCTGCACCAATTCGACCGGATCCGCGCCGGGTTGGCTCAGGATCTTGGGATAGGGGATGTAATCGAACGCGTCAGCAATCAGCTTGTCCGGCGTCTCCCCTGCTCGACAGCGGAGCGCTTTCAAAGCACACTGCCCGATGTCAATTCCCCAGACGGCGTCACTTTTGGCCATAATTATCTATCCTTCGGTTTATTGTTGCGCGATCAATGTGGTGCGATCTCTCTCACGACATAATTTTGACGCAGCTCGTTCCACACGGTCCCTGCCTCTTTTACGCGTCTAGGCAAGAACGACAATAGATCGATGCGCAAAATGGAATGTCACCAGGCCTTTGGCCCGGTGCAGATATACCTCTGTTCCTGTGGTTCTGGTACGTGTTCCGATTCAACAAGTGCTCATCTCGTTTCGATGATCTGTCTTCTCTGAACTCCGTAGGATTAAAAACATGAGTAATCGCCGGCCGATCTATCCATTCTGCCTGCTAAATGAGTGTCACGGTCCCTCGGAACCATGATTGTACTCCCCAATAGCAATATCTCGATCAAAGCTTCAAGAAAAGCCCTACGTACGAAATATCGCTCTCGGACCTTGCTCAATCCTTTCGGACTTCCAGCGACAAACGGATATAAAGCGGCTAGCTTTATCTACTTACCAATGTTATC
The DNA here is from genome assembly GCA_050123355.1 of Planctomycetia bacterium. Lineage (GTDB taxonomy): Bacteria > Planctomycetota > Planctomycetia > Pirellulales > Thermoguttaceae > JASFHG01. The sequence continues at coordinate 3,565 of JASFHG010000285.1, read as the reverse complement.
GTGGATAGGGCGATTGTGTCAACCAAGAACCCCTCTCCTCGACGGAACGAGACCTGAAAATAAATGCCGATTATGCGGAAAATTCCACCACAAGGAGGGGGTTATTGATTCCCCTGGCACTTCAACGCCAAAATGGGTACCTTAACACACAACTCAAGCTGTAATAACTTCTCCCTAAGAGGTAAAACATGCGACTAGGGCTCTTTGGAGGATCGTTCGACCCGGTACATCAGGGCCATCTGATGCTGGCCGAATGCTGTCGGGAGCAGTGCCGGCTCGATCAGGTCCGATTTCTCCCGGCCGGGTGTGCCCCCCATAAGCAGACAGGCAACGTTGCCACCGGTCCGCAACGGATCGAGATGCTCCAGCTCGCGACCGCCGGGCATCGAGCGTTCACGATCGATCCTTTCGAGATCGAACAAGAGGGAACGACCTATACGGTCAAAACGCTCGAATATTTCGCGCAAACCATGCCCGAAGCGGAGCTTTTTTTCCTCGTTGGGGCCGATATGCTGCACGATCTGCCCAACTGGCGCGAGGCGGCTCGGGTGTGTGAGTTGGCCGTCTTCGTCTCGGTTCGCCGGTCGGGTGAGCCGGAACCGGATTTTACGGTACTCGAGGGGATTCTATCGAAAGAACGTATCGAGCTGTTTCGCCAACATCAAGTCCAGATGCCCGAGATGGGCCTTTCCAGCACGATGATCCGCCGGCGTGTGGCAGAAGGGGGCTCAATTCGCTATTGGGTCCCTCGGGCGGTTGAAGAGTACATCGCCATGCATGGGTTGTATAGATAGACACCCTCTTATTTTAACCAAAATAGGGCACTCTTCGCAGCCCAATTTCGGCTTGAGATACTTGTTTTTCAAGCCGAAATTGAAGCAAAGCTTCTATTTTGGTTCTATAATGTCAGAACAAAAATCACCACAACTGCTTGCCAATGACCAATTGTAGGCAGAAAGATTTTTACACCCCACGCCAGCGCCCAACGGAAGCGTGTTCTGTCCTGGTGCGTTAGCACCAATCAAGAACATCGCCGCAGCAGAAATCACGGAAATTGTCGCCGACGGTGGTCCATAGCGTGGCGGTCATTCCGACGCCCGTGCAGTGGGATGGGCCGAACAGGGTGACGCCCATCTCTTGCATCGCTCGGATCGACATGTTAATCACTTCCGGCCCGCTGTTGAGCAGATGCATCCCGCCGAAAACGCCGTACGGTGCCTGGCCGGTGAGCTCTTGGACGTAGCGTAGCGTGTTGACCACGCCGCTGTGCGCACAGCCACACAGAACGATCGGGCCCTGCTCGGTAAAGAAGTAGAGTGATTGGTCGTCTACCAGGGTGTCGAGCTTGGTGCAGGCTTCGTCGAGGAAAAAGTCGTCGGGGGTCGTCTCGAAATCGGTCTCGCGTGGCACCGGTCCGGTCGCGAACAGCCCTTCGACGATCTCGGTCGGCTGCTCGGTATAGCGGATTTCGGACCCGAGCCGTCGGATATGCTCCTCGTTGACTTTTTCGCGATTGATCTGCACGACTCGACCATCGTCGTATTTTTTGTACTTTGGCTGAAACGCGGCCGGATGGGCGTAGACCGGAGGCGAGGCCAGTTCGAGGACCTGGATCAGTCCGCCGGTGTGGTCATAGTGGCCATGGCTCAGGACGACCGCCTCGGCCTCGTCCAGCGGGATCTGTCGTGCTCGTGCATTCGGCCGGATTGCCCGCCCGGCCCCGGTATCGAAGAGGATTTTATGTCCATCGTGCTCGATCCAAAGTGACAGCCCATGCTCGGCCAACACATCTCGCCCGACCGCCCGGTTTTCGACCAACACGGTGATTTTCGTACCCATTTTTTGTCTTTCTCATTGGAAACGTTTTTTTTTAAATGTTTAGCGGCCGAATGGAATTTGACGCTTTACGGAAAGAGTAATCACAACCAAAAACGTCGAATTCCATTCGACCGCTAAACATTGGGAGCATTATAGCCCACGAAGGAGCGAGCCACAACGCAACGTTTTGCTCCCCATCACGGTCGGCTTAATCGGCTTGTCCCAGCAATCCCGCCACCTTTGGGGGGAGTCGGTGATTTTTTTCTCTGCATACTGTGTTCAACGCTTGCTGTTTCTGGGCCGGTTAATCATAATGAGATTTCCCACCTATCTCGGCACTCTAGGCAATCCCGCCCGTCAGTGTCGATTTTTCGGGTCAAGTAAGAAGCGACCTCTTAAGCAAATAAGGGCCTATCATGAAATCTCCCCGTTTACGTTATTGTTCTGCCGTTCTTCTGGTTGTGTTCCTTCTCACTCCTTGTTTCGGAGCCGCGAAGGCGAAGCCCAAGTCGGAAGACTGGAACATGGTTCCCAAATCGGTCGTGGAGTTACGCAAGATCGAGAGCAAGGTTGAAGCGCTCGTCGAGAAGGTTACCCCGGCGATCGTTAGCATCCAGATTGGTAAATCGCGAGGCACCGGCATCATCATTTCAAACGATGGTCTGGTTCTGACGGCAGCCCACGTCGTGAAGAAGCCCGGCACGCCCGCGGTCGTCACGACCACCGACAAGAAAAAGTACGCCGGTATCGCGTTGGGTACTTTTGGTTCGGTCGACGCCGGCATGCTCAAGATCACGACGAAACGGAAAGACATGCCGCATGTCCAGTTGGGCGATTCCGAAAAGATGAAGCCCGGCACTTGGTGTGTCGCGATGGGTCACCCGCTCGGCTATAAAGCGGACCGTACGCCGGTCGTGCGGATTGGTCGCGTTTTGCTTAATCAAGCAAATATTATCCAGACCGATTGCCCGCTGATCAGTGGCGACTCGGGCGGACCGCTTTTTGACCTCGACGGAAAGCTGGTCGGCATCAACAGCAAGATCGGCATGGTCCCCAGCATGAATTTCCATGTGCCTATCAAGGTCTTCCAAGATAACTGGGACAAGCTCAAGAAGGGGGATAACTTCACGACGAATCTGCCTCTTCGTAGCGATAAGAAAATTGCCAAGTCGTTCGAACCGCTCATCAAAAAGGCGGCCGAGTGCGTTGTCCAGATCCGTTGCGATAAAAAGAACAAGATTCTCGGGACCATCGTCGGTCCGGACGGTTGGATTCTGACCAAGGCGAGTGAACTCAAAGGCCGGATCGTCTGCCGCTTGCCCGACGGGCGAGATCTGGAAGCAAGAATCGTCGGACTCGATCCGAACTTCGATTGTGCGATGCTCAAGGTGGATGCGGTCGACCTGCCCTCCATCCCGTGGGATGTGAGAGATCCCAAACGGGGTCAATGGGTCGCGGTTCCCGGTCTGGACAAAAAACCGATCGTCTATGGTGTGGTCGGAACCACTCGTCACATGATCCCCAAAACCCGTGGATTTCTCGGTATCGAGATGGACGACAAGGTAAAAGACAAGGTCGTTATCAAGAAAGTCGTGCCCAAGGGTCCTGCCAACGCGGCCGGTATCAAAGCGGGCGACGTCATCACGCATATCGACGGGAAGAAGGTTACCAAATCGATAGACGCGATCAACCTGATCAAGGTTAAGCAGCCTGGCCAGTCGATAACCGTCAAAATTCAACGAGGAAA